>JAKSUT010000001.1 GCA_024408705.1 bacterium
TCAATGATAAAAATTGGTAAAACATACGAAAACTTTATGATTGACCTAAAAGCAACTAATGAAAAATTAAAAGACAGAGCAATAAAAATTGTTTCTCAAATTGCAGAAGTTAATATGGCTGACGCACTTGCTATGTTAATGAAAAGCAGTTGGGAAATCAAAGTTGCGATTGTTGCATTAAAATTAAACACAGATGTAGCAAAAGCAAGACTAGAACTAAAAAAACACAATGGAATACTTAGAAAAATAATATAATTTGAGAGGTTAAATATATGAAACTTACTGTACTTGGGCCAGGATGCTGGGGTTTAACATTAGCATGGTTATTAACAAACAATTTCGATGAAGTTACCGTTTGGGGTAGAGAAAGCGATATTTCAGAAGATTTAGCAAAAAATAAACATTGCTCAAAACCACTTGAAGTACAACTTCAAGACAAAGTAAAAATAGAAACAGATTTAAAAACAGCTATAAGTGGTGCTGATATAATCCTTTTAGTTGTAGCAACAAATGGTATAAGACCTGTTTGCGAACAATTAAAACTTGCAGGAATAAAATCAAATCAAATTTTGGTAAACGCATCAAAAGGTATTGAACTTCCATCATTGATGAGAATGTCAGAAGTTATAAAAGACGTTCTACCAGAACAAGATTTGGCAATTCTATCAGGTCCTACACTTGCAAAAGAAGTTCTTATGGGATGTCCAACAGCTGCTTCTGTTGCAAGCGAAAATATGGAAATTGCAACTAAAGTTCAAAAAATTTGTACTGTACCTAGCAAATTTAGACTTTACACAAACAAAGACGTAATTGGTGTTGAACTTGGCGGAAGTTTGAAAAACGTAATCGCTATCGCATCAGGTTTCGCACACACAATGGGTTTAGGCGACAACTGTGCAGGCGCATTACTTACAAGAGGTATGGCAGAAATTATCAGAGTCAGCATTAAACTTGGTGCAAGTCCATCAACTCTATACGGGCTATCAGGAATGGGCGATTTAATCGCGACTTGTTCAAGTCCAATGTCTAGAAACTATACAGTAGGTTCAATGCTTGCTAAAGGTAAAAAAATCAACGATATACTTAATGAACTTGGTTCAGTTGCAGAAGGTGTTAAAACATCAAAAGCAGTTTGTGAATTAGCAAAAAAATTGGACTTAGAAGTTCCTGTTTCAAGCGCAATCTACGAAGCTGTTTATACAGATATAACACCAGAAGCACTACTTGAAAAACTTATGAATAGAAAATTGAAAGAAGAGGAATGTTACGTCTAAAACGTAATGAATAAATAGAAATATGAAATATGCCGTAAGATTAATAAAAAATACTTTTCATCCATTAAGAGTTCCTGAAGGTAAGGAAGTCAAAGATGGAGATATGGTTTTGGTTACAACGGATAAAGGTGAAGAAGCAGTAAAAGTTTTCACTGTAAATTCCGAAATTTCCAAACAGTGGGAAAAATCAAAAGTTGAAGAACTAACATTAATAAAAGTTTTAAACGAAAATGATTTAGAAACACTAAAAAAACTTAAAGAAGAAGAAATTGAAAGTTTGCTAAAATGCCAAACTCTAATTGCAAAACATAAGCTTGGAATGCATTTGGTACAATGTAGAATAACTTTTGACAGAAAAAAAATCACATTCTACTATACTGCACCAGAAAGAGTTGATTTCAGAGAACTTTTAAAAGACTTAACTCAAATATTCAAACGCATAAGAATCGATTTAAGACACATTGGAGTTAGAGATGAAACTTCTATCGTAGAAGGTTGCGGAATCTGTGGTAAACCATTTTGCTGTTGTGGATTTTTGAGAAAATTTGAAACAACAAATATTAAACTTGCAAAAGATCAAGGTATGCCAATTGCTCCGGGAAAAATTTCAGGGACTTGCGGAAGATTGCTTTGTTGTTTAAATTATGAATACTCAAACTACATTGAAGCAGCAAAAGGAATGCCTCCTATCGGCTCTTCTGTAATGACTCCAGATGGTTTAGGAAAAGTATTCTCTCTACAATTCTTATCATCAAAAATTTCTGTAAAACTTGAAGATGGAAAAACAAAAGAATACACAAAACAAGATATAGAAATGGTTGATGCAGAAGTAAATGTAGAAATAAACTTACCAAACACAAACCAATATGCAACTGGTGAAAAAATTGATATGAAACAACTTAAACAACTTGAAGACGACAGAAACAGTTCAACAGGTAATGTTTAAAAACAAATATCACAAAATAAAAAGAGCAAATCAATTAAGATTTACTCTTTTTTAATTTAAAAATTTTTATTAATAACCAATATCCCAAACAACAGCTTTTGGTTTGCTTGTTTTATCAGAAATGCTTTTTGAGCCAACAGCTTGAACTTCAATAACTTGTTGAGCTTTTTTCAAAATATTTGAATGCTGAATTGACATATCAACATTATTAAAAGATTTCAATTTATCTAATTTATTTTGCAAATCAGCATTTTCATCGTTCAAAACAACTGTTTGACGGCTTAAATCATTTAATACAATTTCGTTTGCAGTAGCAAAATAATAACTAACTGCAGTAATAATAATTGAAACAACCAAAAAAACGGCTAAGGTACAATTAACTTTTCTGATTGACATCTCTTTCTTTTCTTCCTCTCTTGGAAAAAACCCTCTTATAACAGGAGCAGAAACAGATGTAAACGGAGAAGATACATTTTTAGCATATCTACCTGTTTTAATTTCTGAATATTCTTCTACTGCATTTGCGATGCTCAATTATGTTACTCCCTAGACATTTACCCTTCTTGCAATTCTTAATTTTGCACTTCTAGAAGGGGGGTTTAATCTTACTTCTTCTATACTAGCCATTATTGGTTTTTTGGTAACAAGCTCCAATCTAGGAGGCTCACAGTTACATATCATTTGAGATTTATCACACTTACACTTTAAAGACTCATATTTGAAAAATTGTTTCACTAATCTATCTTCAAGTGAGTGAAAACTTATTACTGATATTATAGCACCATCATCTAATATTTCCAAACAATCATTCAATGTTTTTTTTACATTTGTTAACTCTTGATTAACCTCAATTCTAATTGCCTGAAACACCCTTGTAGCAGGGTGAACAGATGATTTTACATGAGGCGTACATTCAACAATCAAATTAGCTAATTCGCCAGTAGTTGCAATACTTTTAGCCTTTCTTTTTTCTACTATACATTTAGCAATTCTTTTTGAAAATCTTTCTTCTCCGTATTCGCTAAAAATACGCACCAAATCTGTTTCTTTATAGGTATTAACCACGTCATAAGCCGTAAAATCAGCACTTTCGTCAAATCGCATATCAAGTGGCGCATCTTTCATAAAACTGAAACCTCGCTCCTGACAAGTGAGTTGATGGTATGAAGCACCCAAATCAAAAAGTATTCCGCCAGTTATTTTTTCAATACCTAAATCTTGTAAAACTTTCTTTACATTTGTATATGATTGCTTAACAATTGTTAAATTATCGTAATTTTTTAATCTTTCTTTCGCAGCACAAATTGCATCGTTATCAATATCAAAAGAAATTAATCTACCAGAAGGTTTTATTCTTTGCAAGATAAGTTCGCTATGACCGCCACCACCAAGAGTAGCATCAACATATATCTTTCCGTCTTGGCAATTTAGAGCATCAACGGCTTCGTTTTTCATTACTGTATAATGTTTGAATTCCAATGATAAATTCTCCTTGATAAAAGAATTTTATCATGCAAAAAACACGGCATCAAAAAATGTCGCAAATATACTTCTTATAATTTTACATAAAAACTACTGATGTTGAGCTTTAAATTCGTCAACTACACCAGGGATAAGAATTAGAGCAGCATAAACAATAAAACCAAACAAGAATAAATTCAAAATTTCCATGATTACACTCCTAAATAACTACAAATATTTTGTACCACATTTAAAAAATATTTAAACGTTATTTTTGTCATGGTAAAATTTTTAATTATGAAATACGACTTTACGATATTATTAAAAAATATGTGTTGTTCAAAATGCAAAGCAGATTTTGACGAAAATTCAGTTGAAATTATTAGAGAAGAAAAAAATCTTTTAGTAATAAATTTAACTTGTCAAAATTGTGGCAAAGAATTTGGAACAGCATTTTTAAGCATTAATTCAGAAAACAAAAATACAAAATCAGAAGATTTAGAGCTTGTCATACAAGACAAAAACCCTGCAATAACAGTTGATGACGTAATTGATGCACACAATTTTATAAAAGACATGTCAGAAGATTGGCAGAAATATTTACCAAACGAAGAATAAATTAAAAACTTTCTTCAAATTTTTCTTTACCTGTTTCAACTTCTGGTTTTCTAATAATCAAAATTTTAGTAATTCTTGCGCCATCAATTTCTTTTACATGGCATTCCATATTTTGAATTTGAACAACATCACCAACAACAGCAAGACGACCAAGATATTTTACAACCAATCCGCCAATAGTATCAACATCTTCATCTTCAATCAAATCTTGTTCAAAGAATTCTCCAAGTTCATCCATTCTTAAAATGGCATTTACTAAATAAGTATTTTCACCAACTTGTTTAATATCGGCTTCTTCTTCATCAAATTCATCCTGAACTTCACCAAATATTTCTTCCATTACATCTTCTAATGTAACAATACCTGATGTTCCGCCAAATTCATCTACTACAATAGCCATTTGACCTTTGCGTTTTTTAAATTCTAAAACCAAATTATCCATTGTAATTGTTTCTGGAACTAAAATTGCAGGACGCAAAATTTTATTAACAGAAAAAGCTTTGTGTTCAGTTGTTGAAACCGCAAACAAATCTTTTGCGTGAATAATACCTACAATATGATCTAAGTCTTCATCATAAACAGGATATCTTGTATATTGAACTTCTGTAGTAATCTTTATCAATTCATCATAAGAAATATCAACAGGAATACAAACGGCATCAGTTCTCGAAATCATAACTTGTTTTGCAGTCAAATCAGAGAATTTAAATACATTTTGCAACATATCTTTTTCAGTTTCATTTAAAACACCATCTTTATAAGATGCGTTGATAAGCATATTCAACTCTTCGATTGAATGAGCTAAATGTGCAGATTGAGAAACAGGAATATGTAAAAGTTTTAAGATAGTATTTGCAAGAGTATTTAATAAAATAACCGCAGGATTAAATATTACAAGTAAAATCTTCATAGGAAGAGCAACCATCAAAGACATTTTTTCAGGGAATTGTAAAGTAATAGATTTTGGTATAATTTCACCTAAAACAACGTGCATTATAGTAATCAATACATAAGCAACTGTTGTAGAAATAGAATGAGTAACAACAAGTTGAGAATTGTGAGACAAGAAATCAAAACAAGGTTCAATCATTCTTGCGATTGTACTTTCTCCAACCCAACCTAAAGCAATACTCGCCATTGTAATACCAAGTTGAACGGCAGCGATAAACTTATCAATATCTTGAAGTTGTTCAAGAGCTAATTTCGCATTAAAATTACCTTCATCAGTAAGTTGTTTAATACGTGTTTTTCTTGCTCCAATAATTGATATTTCGGCTGCTACAAAAAATCCATTAATAAATAATAAAATTGCAACTATTAATAAATTTGAAAAAATACTACCAAGGTCGTCCATTAAATTTCCTTAAAAAAATTTTGTTGATATAATTATAGTATATAAGAATACAAAAGTAAAGAAGGCGAATAATTGAGATTAGATAAATTTTTAAAAGTTTCAAGACTTATAAAACGCAGAACAGTCGCAAACGAAGTATCTGAAAAGGGTAGAGTTTTGGTAAACGGGACACAAGCAAAACCAGCAAAAATTCTAAAAGTTGGCGATAAAATAAGAATTGAAAGTTCTAAAAAACCTATTGAAGTAGAAGTCTTAATAATTCCTACAGGAAACGTAAGCATTCAAGAATCAAGCACATTATACAAAGTTCTTGAAGGCGAAAATTAATATTCTTCGTTAATTAATTTATTATAAAAACTTATATATTGTTTAGATAATTTTTCATTTCCCAATTGTTTGTAGGTATAAGCTAAATTATAATGAAAATCTGGCTCAGTATTTTTTAAAGAAATAGCTTTCAAAAATGCAATTTTTGCTTTTTTTAATTCGCCAATTTTCAAATACGCACAACCTAAATTGTAATATCCATAAGAAAATTGATTATTATATTTATTAGCTTTTCTGTAATTTTGAATAGCCAAATTATATCTATCTTCTTCTAAATAAATATTTGCAAGATTATAATATGCTTTGTAATAACAAGGATTTACAAGAATTGCACGTGAATACATAAAAGTAGCTTCAGAAATTTTACCCTTATCCTGCAAAATGTTTCCTAATAAAAGCCAATCTTGTTCTGTTCTTTCATCTTCTGGAACTTTTGTAATTAACTCAAATGCTTTATCTATATTGTTATTACTATAATAAAAAACAATTTCTCTTGAAGCTGTAACATCACTTTCTTCAGGCTTATTAGTTTTTAAATCAGGCAAAAGATATTCTCTAAATTTTCTTGAATAAAAAGAAGTTTTAGTCTTTTTAACACTATTCTTTTTAACATTTTTATTTTCTATTTTTTCTTTAACCGGTTTTTCAGATTTAATTTTTTGGGCTTTTACCATTTCTACTTTAGGTTTTTCAGTTTTTTGCTTAGCTATTTTTTCTTTTTCTACTTTTTGTTTTACAGGTTTTATTTTTTCTACTTTAACTTTTTCTGTTTTGGTTTTATCAACTTTAACCTTATCTGCAGTTTTCTTTTCTGCTTTTGGTTTAACAGGTTTTGTTTTTTCTACTTTAACTTTATCAGTAGTTTTTTCAGTAGAAACATTATCATCTTTAGCAACGGCAAAAGATGAAAGCAAAAACATAATCAAAGCTATTGAACAAATACTCTTTTTCATAAAAACATTATACAGACAAAAATTTTAAAAGTAAAAATTTGACTTTTAAAAAACATAATCTAAACTGTTATAGATGTCTCTTTTACTGATGCAGTCTTGTCAAAGGAAATTTGGCAAGACTTTTTTTATTAATACATTCTAACCAATTCTCTTACATCAGCCAAAACTTTTTTAGCTTCTTCTCTTGCCTTATTAGAACCTTCTCTTAAAATATCTTCTACTTCTGAGATATGTTCTTCATAATAACGTCTTTTTTCTCTGATTGGTGCAAATTTTTCATTAATAACTTTAGCTAACGCTCTTTTGCAATCAGCACAACCACGTTGTCCTGCTTTACATTCACAATTTACAGTAGAAACTGTTTGAGCATCTCCAAAAATTTCCCAATATTTATATACAACTTCACACAAATCAGGATGACCTAAATCATCTTTTTTAATACGTGTTCTATCTGTTATAGCACGCATCAATTTCTTTTCAGTTGTTTTTTCATCATCAGAAATTTTAATATCATTATTGTTTGATTTACCCATTTTATTACCATCAAGCCCACAGAACAATGGAACTTGAGTAAGTTTCGGCTGAGGCTCATTGAAATATTGTTTTCCATAAATATTATTAAAACGTCTTGCAATATCTCTAGTAATTTCGATATGCGCAACTTGGTCAATACCAACAGGAACAACCTGAGCATTCAACATCATAATATCTGCACTCATCAAAACAGGATAACCAAGCAAGCCATAACTGATTTGAGAATTTGTAGCTTCTTTTTTATCCAAAATTTTAACCATATCTTTCAATGTTGGGTCACGTTCTACCCAATTTTGAGGAGTACACATAGCTAAATAAATATTTAATTCAGCAATTTCTGGGACTAAAGACTGAACATATATTGTAGATTTATTAGGATCAATACCACAAGCAAGCCAATCCATAGCAACATCAAGAACATTTTGTCTTAATTCTTCTGTATTATCATATTTTGTAGTCAAAGCATGCCAATCTGCAACAAAGAAATTGCAGTCATATTCATCTTGCAAATTTACCCAATTTTGAATAACTCCAAGATAATGTCCAAAATGTAATTTGCCAGTTGGTCTCATACCTGATACAATTCGTTGTTTCAAAGCTTTGCTCCTTTAATACATAAATACACGTTAATTATACTTCAAAGATTCTATAAATTCAAAAACAGAATCAACACACCAAGATATTCCCCAATGCGAACCCGTTTTTGAAATATTTAAAATTGAATTTGGATTTACCTTATGCAATGCTTCTGAATTTACACAAGGCGCGATAACGTCTGATTTTGAATGAAGTAGAAGGATAGGCACTTTTACTTTTGAAATGCTTTCAATATTGTTTAATTTTGAAATAAAATTCATACCTTCAATAATTTTTGATGTAAAAATTGAAAACATTTTCAAGTGTATTCTTCTTAAAAAGAAATCATTAATATTAATTGCCGAAGATTTAATTTCTTTAATCGGAGATTGCAAAATAACACCTGCCACATCATTATCAAGTGCACCATATAACGCGAAAACAGTGCCTAATGAATGTCCCCACAAAACTAATCTTTTTGAATCAATCCCAAATTCTTTTAATTTATCAATTGCAGCCTGAACATCAATCCTAAGTCCAGCTTCAGATGCTTTTCCAGAGCTTTTATAATGACCTCTATAAGACAACAAAAGCAGACCATAACCTTTTTCTAAACAAAATTTTGCAACATCTTGATGAGACAAAACAGATTCTGCTTGACCATGCAAATGTAAAATCACAGGCTTTTCATCATTTTGAGGTTTAAAATACCATGCAAATAAACGTCTTCTATCAGAAGTAATAAATCTTATCGGCTCAAATTTCTTTAGCAAAGTTCTATCTATTTTAACCGCTCTCAATTTTGATGGCTGGAAAATAAGATAGTTTTCTATATTCAATCTTATTTTATTGAAAACACCATCTTTTTGAGGAATAAACGGATATAAAAAAAGTAAAAAAACTTTTTTCAATATAAAAAAATAAAATATAACCTTTTGCATAACAAAGGTATTATATAGCAAAAACCAAATATTAAAAGGCTTTACAAATTTGCAAACATAGTTTTTGTTTGATAAAATAAAAATATGGTAGATATATACAATCAATTTAAAGATTTCAAAGCATTTGAAATTACGTTTACAGAAAACGGAAAGAACAAAAAAATAATTTGTACTGTCCGTTCAATCGAAAATGATTCAATCATCATTATCGCAAATAATCAACAAAACAAAGATGTATTTGCACACGTTAATGATGACTTAAAATTGTATATTTACACAGAAAGTGGAGTATATTCATCAAGTTCAAAAGTTCTACAAGCAGACATTGGAATTTTGAATACGGAATACAAAATTGCATATCCAACAAATAGCAAACATTCTCAAAGAAGAGAATTTTTCAGAGCAGATATGCAAATCGAATACACTGCAAAAATCACCCCAAAAGACGAAAACGAACCAGTCACAATGCTTGAAGGAAAAACAAAAAACATCTGCGGTAGAGGAATGTGTTTTGTTTCAACTCAAGAAATACCTGAAAACTATGATTTTATAAGAGTAAATCTAAAATTCAAAGAAAAAGAAATATCACCACTTGCAAGTCTTGTTTATTCAAAACCATACATAGGAATGGACAACACTCAAAGATACATTCATGCATTTGTATTCAATAATATTTCTCAAAGAGATATAGATTTTATTGTAAAAAAATGCTTTCTTCATCAATTAGAACTTAGAAAACAAAGCAAACTATAATATTATAAACACCCGTAAATTTGACTTAAACAAAAATTTAGTTAAAATATAAATATAGGGATTTGGTTATTGAGAGTATATTTAAATGAGATTAATTAACAAACTAAAACAATTTGAACGTCAATACGCTTTTATCCGTTGGGCAACTGCCGAAGAATACGGAAAAATCAAATATGTTGGAGATGACTTCATTGAGTTTGAAGTAATCAGTGTTGATACGATGGAATACGCTGAAACAGTACTTATCAACAGTCAATTAATTCTTGAAGTTGTAATCGGAGGTTCTGATATTTCAAGAATTATAGCAGAAGTATCATCTCAATTAACAAATGATTAGGTTATAACCCCAAATTATTCATAACAGAATGATTTTTGTGATAGCTACCGCCGCCACAAATGGTTTCGATAACTTTTAACAAAAATTCTCTTGGAGCATCCATTGGATTTAAAATAAATTCTTTATCAAGCAAATGTTTGATAGTCATAATAGAGCTTTGAACTTTTTCAGCAGGAACATACAATGATGCTATTTCATTATTTAACAAAATATTCATTTCTTCATCAACAGTTTGATTTGTTTTCATCAATTCTCTATAACTGCCTCTGATTGCCATAATTCGGCAAGAAAAAATAGGTTGTTTATTTTCTCTAAATAACGCTTGCGGCTGATAATTGCAACGAGTAGTAAAAGATATTTTATGCCATAAAATATTCAAAACTACAACTTGCGCATCAACAACATCAACATAAATATTTTGAGTTGTAATTCCACGAGAAGAGAAAGACTGTTTTAAAGATTCTACAACTGCTTGAGAATCATTGATAATACGATTAAAAACATCATTCATATTCATTGTTGCATGTTGATAATCCAAAAATTGTTTATACATATGAGAAGACACCAAATTAACCCTCTCTTGAATAACAGAGGATTTTCTAATTGAAATGTCCATATTATCAAAATTTTCGTAATTACTTGGCAATTTTAAAAATTTCTCCACTCTACTAATTACATTTTATATCCAAAATTAAAATTATGTAAAGTTTATAAAGTTTTTTTTTACAAATTTAAAGAGTAATATAAAAATTTAATGAAAAAATTTAAAATTTTATATATTATAATAGCAATTACAGGCTTTTTATTATGAAAAACAAAAAACAAAAATTTGGTCAATATATGACACCTGAAATTATTGCTAATTTTATGGTGAGTTTAATAGAACACAACAAAACCGCAAAATGTTTAGAACCAACTTGCGGTAATTGTATATTTTTAAAAGAGTTAAAAACACAAAATTTCAAAAACATAAAAGCATACGAAATCGACAAAAGTATTATAAACAAAGATTTTAAAGTAATTAATAAAAGTTTTATTTCTGCAAATATAAAAGAAAAATTTGATGTAATTATAGGAAATCCACCTTATATCAGATGGAAAAATTTGGAAGAAAATTTAAAAGAAGAACTATCACATTTTGAACTTTGGCAAAAATATTGTAACAAATTATGCGATTATTCATTACCCTTTATTCTTAAATCAGTTGAATTATTAGAAGAAAACGGAGAACTTATTTTTATCACACCGGATTATTGGTTTAGCACTACACACGCAAAAAATACCAGAAATTATTTACTTGAAAAAGGTTATATAAAAGAAATTTATCATTTCAACGAAACTCCAATTTTTGAAAAAGTAAATATATCATTTGTTATTTTTAAATTTGTAAAAAGCAAATCAAACACTCATAAAATCGCAGTAACAAAGTATTTTTCAAAGAAAAAACTTAATGCTGAAATCATTTCAAAAATCAAATCAGATTCACCAGAAATCGAACAAATAACAATTCCACAATTCAAACCTGACACAAAATGGATATTAGAAAAAGAAGATAAACTTCAAGAAATAAACAAATATGAAACCTATTGCAATGACAAAAAACTAAACGATTTTTGCGAAATTGCAAACGGATTAGTAAGTGGACTAGATAAAGCATTCGTCTGTCCAGAAAAAATAAATTCGACAGAAAAAGAAAAAGTAATAAAAGTAATTAAAGCCAAAAATATAAAGCCTTATTATTTCACTGATTTTGCAGAATATTTTATACTAAATGACGAAATAAAAGACGAAAAAAAGTTAAAAAATAAATTCCCAAATTTTTATGCAAAACTTAAAACCAATAAAGAAAAACTAACCCAAAGATACAATTACAATAAAGAATTAAGCTACTGGGAATGGGCATTTTTAAGAAACTACAAACTTTTCAAAAGCCAAAAACAAAGAATATTTGTGCCTTGCAAAGAACGAATAACAAACAAAAACCAATTCAGATTTGCAATAGCAAATGAAACGTTTTACCCAACACAAGACGTAACAACAATTTTCAAAAAAGAAAATACACAAGAAAGTTTGGAATATATTACTGCACTTTTAAACAGCAAATATGTTTTTAATTGGCTTATTTATAACGGAATAAAAAAAGGTGACATAGTTGAATTTTCAAAAAAACCACTAACAACTATCCCTTATAGAAAAATAATTTTTTCAAACACAGAAGAAAAAGAAATTCATAACACAATAACAACTTTGGTAAAGGAATATCAAAAAACTAAAGACTCAAATCTTTTAACGCAGATAGATAATCAATTTGACAAACTTTTACAATAAAAATGTGCCTGAGGGGAATTAAACCCCTGACCTTTGACTTCGGAAATCAACGCTCTATTCAACTGAGCTACAGGCACATAACAAATTTAGACTACACATAACAAATCATTTTTTCAAGTAAGATACAAAAATTTATCTTAAAATTTGGTAAGATAAACTTGCAATTATAAAATCTCTTCAACTATAATAAATAAAAACGGGGGAGAGATTATGCAAGTATCAAAAATCGCTGGTGTGCAACACATAAAATGTAACCATTTTGAGCAATATTACAAAGGAAACAAAATGTTGCAAATTTGTCGCAACGAAGACTCAGTTACAAAAACACTTGTAGATACAGAAACTTTAGAAGTTATCAAAAAAGTTGTAAAAAAAGTAAAAAAAGCACTTTGCATTTAAATTTTTATATTTTGTCTAACATAAAAATTTTCATCATTGGACAATTTTTCAACAATATCACTAAACTTATCATCATTCAATTTTGATAAGAGCTTTGCAACCTTTTCTCTAATTGTATAATCTTCAAATTCTGCACACACTCTAAAAATCTCCTCACATTTTTCAATATCAATATATTCTAAAACATTCCACAATGCTTCTAAACACCAATAAAGTTGGAAATTTCTTTTACTTATAACATATTGTCTATGTTCAGCATCAAGTTCTTTAATTTTTAAAATAGTTTCATTTGTGCGTTGAATTAATTTTTCTGGAATATATTGCCAAAATTCGTCCATATTTTGCATAGTAACAATATTTCGGCAAACATTTCCATCAATATCCATCAAACCTTCAAACAAAATATTATAAATATATTCTGATTTTAAATATTTCACAGACTCTAAATCAGACGAAAATTCATTTATTTTAAAAGCAACAGCTTCCCTTATTTTTCCATCTTGTCCAACAAGATTTTTAACAAGTTTTTCTGAAATATCAAAAGATGACAAACTTTCAACAGATAAAACGGCAATTTGTTTTTCAACATCATTGTCACCCAAAAGCATTTTAACAAGTTGTTCTTCGCTAAAAGACGTATCAATCAAAGATAACGCTTTATTAAAATCACAATCATCACTTTTATACAAAATATCTTTCAAATTTTCATCCTCATAAATTTATCATCACTATAACATAAATAGCGATTAAAAAAAGAACTAAAATCGGTTTAATGTATGATAATAAAACAGAAAAAAGTTCTATAATAAAAATAGGAGACAGAAACTATGAATTTTTTAAAAGACTTATTTTTCCCAAACAGTACAGAAAACAACACAAAAATAGGATTGGCTCAATTTAAAAAAGTAAAAGAAAGACCAATCAACAGAGATATTTCTATAACTACAAAAAATATCAAACTTTCAGATTTAATGCGTAGAGCTAGTTAGTCTGCGAAAACATTTATCATCCTTAAAAACTATAGAAAACACCCTTACAAAGAGTTATAATAGAGTTAGAAAAATGATGAAGGCATCTATATGGGATTTGATTTAAATTTTAACAACAATCAACCAATGATACAAAATGCTCAAAAAAGCCAAGATGGTGGAGCTGGCAATTTAGGCTACATGAGAGGTCGAAAGAAAAAGGGCAAAGACGAAGATGAAGCAGAAATGTTATCTGGTAGCATATTTGAAAATGCTCAAGATTCTTTTACCCACTCTGACCAAACAGAAAATGAATCTTTATCATTAACTCAAATTATTGAAAAATTTATCTGCTACATAAAAATTACTTTTGAAAAACTTTTTAGTTCAAAATAGTAGCACCAATACCTGTATTCACACCACGCCTAACATTTGAATTAATATAATGTCTTGGTTGACTTAGATTAGACGAATGAGGATAAAATCTATGCGGATTTAAGTGTCTATGCATCGGATGTCGTACATAATGAGGGACATAAGGCCTAACTTTCATATATTTATTAAATTCAGGAACATAGCCATAATTAGGATGATATTGAACATAGTCATTTGGATTAATTCCCTGAACACTCATCCCAGAAATTGGCATCATTATATTCCCTCTTTGCTCTAAACCCCATAAATCATTATTATCTGCGTAATCTACACTCTTGCTAACATTTCCTGATGCAATTTTTACAGACTTCAACCTTGATTCGACATCACCTGTTTGAACAGCACCAAACAGCTTTTCTTCTAATAGTTCAAGCCTTTTATCAGGCGATAAAACTTGATTTGTTTGACCTAAAACTTTTTCTTCTAAATTAGTTAAATCTTTTTGTGAAATACAAGGAAATTGTTTTAATTTATTGAAATTTGAAACTATATTATCAACTCTTTGCGAAGCTGGAGAGTTTGGAAAAGTCGTATAAAATAAACGTTTTTCAATTCGAGATAACCTTTTTATAAGATTTTGTGAACTATAAGATTTTCCAAACAATTCTTGCTCAACAGATGTAATATTTACAAGATTAATTTCTTCTTTTGTTTCTTTTTTATCAACCAAAACATCTTTATTTTCGATTGGTTTAAGTGGTGGAAATTTCACAGCACAAAAACCAACATCACCAAGAAAAAAGATAAATAATGCGAGAAAAATTTTAAATTTTAAATTCATACACAAATCCTCCTTAATATTATAATCAAGGAAGTATAAAAAATAAACATCACCTAATAAGAAATACTATTAGCCAATTAAAGATGTTGCAATAAATAAGAAACCGATTGAAAACAAGCTAAAGAACAACCATTTTAAAATCAATGGATTTTGACGATTAAAGTCCAAAGCTTCAATCAAATTCAAATCAGAGGACATAGATGCAACAGCACAAGAAGTAGATTCAAAATCAGAAAAGAATATTTTCTTAGGAGTTAAAGCATCAGGAATAGAAACTGATACATCTTTAATAGTCTTTTTAGTAGAATTAATTTCTGATTTTTTTTGAATATACATAACTTGAAAGTCCTCCCATATATTATTATGCAATTATCAAAAAAATTAACATCAATCATTCGGAGTAAAAATAAGATAATAAAACTTTTTATGTATGATATAATTAAATTATGAAAAAACCTGAATTATTATTACCTGCGGGTAATATGGAAAAATTAGAATATGCAATCAAGTATGGTGCAGATGCCGTATATCTTGGAGTGCCTGATTTTAGTTTAAGAGCGATGAGAAAAGGTAGCATTATCACTTCAGAAAATTTGAAAGAAGCCGTTTCTTTAGCTCATTCACTAAATGCAAAAGCATACTTAACAATAAATATTTTTGCATACAACAACGACATAAGAAACTTACCTGCATTTTGCGAAATAGTAAAAGACGCAAATCCTGATTCAATAATCTTAAGCGATATTGGAGTATTCAATGTCGTAAGAAAAAGATTGCCAAATATTCCAATTCACATCAGCACACAAGCAAATTCACTAAACTTTGAAACAGTTAAATTTTGGAGAGATAATGGTGCAAAAAGAGTTATCTTAGCAAGAGAATTACCTTTAACTGATGTTGCTGAAATAAAAAAAGAAGTTTCAGATATAGAACTAGAATCTTTCGTTCATGGTTCACAATGTGTCTCTTATTCAGGCAGATGTTTGCTAAGCGACTATATGACAAACAACGAACGAAAAGCAAATCAAGGAAATTGCGCTCAACCTTGCAGATGGAGTTACAAACTTGTTGAAGAAACAAGACCAAACCAATACTTTGAAATTGAGCAAACTGAAAGAGGCACACATATCCTTAGCACAAAAGATTTATGCCTTGTAAAACACATCAAAGAACTTACTGAAGCCGGTATTGACTCATTTAAAGTTGAAGGAAGAACAAAAAGTTTATACTACGTTTCCGCAGTTGCAAAAGCATATAGGAATGCTATCGACACATATTTTGAAGACAATAATGCCGATTTAAGCAAATATTATGAAGAACTTTTAAAAGTCGGAAACAGAGGTTATACACAAGGTTTTTACTTCGGAGACAACAATTCTGAAAGTTACAGTTACGATGTTTCAAAAGGATTAGCTGGTGCTGATTTCTTGTGCGAATTTCTTGGAGAAGAAAAAGACAGCTATTTTAAAGTAAAAATTAAAAATAAAATAATACCTGATTCTACACTTGAAATAATCACACCAAAAGAACAATTTTCAACAAAAGTGCTAGAAATAAGAACAGAAGACTTTGAACTAAAACCAGTTGGCAACACAAATGATGAAGTATTTATAAAATTTGAAAACTCTCCAATTGACTACAAATATGCAATAGCGAGAACAGAAGGCATAATGTTCATAAACAAAAAAGAAGCTTCAAAAACTTGTCCTTGCGCAAATTAATTATTATTATTTAACATATACAAAAATCTTAAACCTGAAAGAGTCAATGTAGGATTTATAAAATCAAATTTTCTTGTCATATAATTTTCTAAAATTGAAGAATAACCACCAGTTGCAACAACAATGGCTTTCTCTTTTAATTCTGCTTCACATTGATTTATTAAACCTTCAATCATACAAGCAGAACCACGAATAACACCTGATAAAATAGCATCAGTTGTATTTGAGCCAATTGCAAATGGTGAAACTGCTACATCAAGATGTGGAAGTTTTGATGTAAATTTATTCAAAACTTTTAACTGTAAATTTAACCCTGGAGCAATAATACCACCGATAAATTTACCATCTTTATTTACAATATCAAAAGAAGTTGCCGTACCAAAATCTACTACAATACAAGGTTTATTATACAATGTATAAGCAGCACAAGCATTTGCAATTCTATCTGCACCTGCTTCGTTGTTATTATCTAAAACTAGTTTTACCCCTGTATTAAAAGTAGAATTTAATAATAATGAATTAATTTTAAATACATTATCCACAGAAGATTTAAATTTCTTATTAAGTTCAGTAACAACAGAACCAATAATACAACCATCAATATCATATTTAGAACACAAAGATTTTAATAAAACCTCATATTCTTCTTGCGGTAAATCTTTATCTGAAGCTAATCTAAATTGATCAACCAAAGCTTCATCTTCAAACAATCCAATATTTATACTTGTATTACCAATATCTGCTACTAATAACATAATAAAATAGTCCCATAAATGTACGGAACTATTTTATTACAAAAAATATTAATTTTAAATTAAAAATTACATACTCATATCAAATGTACAACCTTCGGCACGACCTCTGATTGCAGAAGCATCAGATGAGCCTTGAGGTGACATTACACCTGAGAATATAGAACCAGAATAAGCCAATTGATCTGGTTGTTGTTGAACTTTTTTCTTTGCATTAGGGTCTGTTACATAAGCGTTGCTTGCTCCCCCTGCGGTAATTGATCCAAATGAAACACCTGTTAATGACATACGAATATCCTCCAATAACTTATTTAATTCTCTTAACTACAATAACGATACTTATTTATTTTTATCTCATATCCTCTTGTATATATATAAAGTATATACACTTAAAATAATTGCTTTTTTAAAAACAATTATCTTAATATTTCTTAACATGGTGTTATTGTGTTGATAATAGAGGGTTTTAAGCTATTTCAAAATATATTTTAAAACCGAATCAGAACCTTGTGCAGAAATATATAATATATTACTTGTCAAATAAATATAATACGGAAATTTTAAATTACTGATTAAAACAGTTATTTCACCATACGGAGAAACCTTTAGTACATTATTTTTATTATAATTAGCGATATACAAATTCTTATACTTATCACAAGCGATACCAATAGGACCATCTATTTTTGCATTTTTTATAAACAACACTTTTTTATTATCAGGAGTAATTTTATATATCGAATTTGTTGTAAATGAAGCAACATAAACATTTCCTTCATTGTCAGAAGTTATGCCTGTTGGTGCAGGAATGGAATTATATAAATTGTTAGTTTCAGGAATTTTCAAAGAACCAATTTCTATATCTGACTTATGAGATAAAGAAAGTTCCCTAGACAAACTTTTTGCATCTTCATACTTTGCAGAATAAGATGGAATTAAAGTTAAATAAGTTTTCGCCTTATCATCTTGACCTAACTTATAACTTAAATAAGCAGCCTTATAAACAGCCTCATAGTCATCAGGTTTCCTAACAATTATTTGCTTGAACACTGCAAGTGCAGGTTCATATTGTTCCAAAAATTCAAGCACAGAACCTAAATTATAATAAGCATCTATAAATGAAGGATCAACTTTTACAGCAGATCTAAAACAAGTAATAGCCTCATCATATTTACCCATATTGTAAAAATCAATACCACGGTTATATTGTAACTGTGCTTCGGTATTATATGCAAAAGCAGGCATATTTACAAAGAACAGAACACTTAATATAATGAGTATTTTTTTCATAAACCCTCGATTTATGCTTCTAATTGCTTCAATAAAGAATTATTCTTTTCAGCAAACTTAGAACCTCTAGCTCTGATAGCCATTGCTAAAATTTTAGGCAAATCAAGAGCTAAGCCTGATTTCAAGTTTTCATTATATAGATTTTCATAATCGTTTGGTAATCTCAAGCTCCAGTTAGCATCACCTGATGTACCAGGAGTATTATAAACATCTTTTATACCAAAGAAATCTGTAAAGAAAATTTGAATATTTTCTGCTTTTGATGCAAAAATTTCAGCCAATTTATTATCCATCAAGAATTTAACATCATTAGTCATTCTAACAATCAAATCATCTTTGTTATCAGCTTCTGCATACATATCTTCAACAAGATTTTTTGCGTGCAAATAACCTTCGTGAGTATTAATCATATCATCAGCCCACATTGAAATTGGACGGTTATCGTGTGTTCCAACCATTGCCCAAGTTCTTTTTGTGATATTTTTACAACGATATGGATGTTCTTCAACTTCAGGATCAACAAATTGAGTTAGTTTCATTCCTAACATATCATATTTTTTCAAAACAGCTGCAACAGGATTTGTCAAAGTACCCAAATCTTCACACACGATTGAATCTTTGTCCAAACCTTCTTCTTTTGCTGCTGCAATTACAATTTTTTCAATAATACTTGCATATTTTTCAATTTGTTTTGGAGTTAATTTTTTAACTCTTTTTTCTTTGTCAGCTTCAACTGTTGTATCTAAATCTGACATTTGAGGAATAGCAAATTTTGAAAGTTCAGAATGTTCAGGAGAAGAATACAATCTTCCTGCACCTTCTTCAATTTTCGGTTTTTTACCAGCCTTATAAACCCAAGGGTCGATAAGACCTACAATGTGGTCAATACGAACACCACCTGGGTTTTCTTTAAACATTTTTTTGAATAAAGCTTTCATAACTTGTCCACCTTTTCCAAGTGAACCATCTTCTTTAAACATTTTTTGAGGGTCTAAAACAGGGAAGCCCCAAGCTTGACCATCTTTTGAAAAATAATCTGGAGGACAACCTAAGCACCAACCATCCATAAACAATGATTGATATGCCCAACAATCTCTATCAGAAAATGCAACTTGTCTGTCTGCAATCATTTTTATATCATTTTTCTTTGCAAAATCACGTGTTTTAACATTTTGTGCATTAATTACAAATTGACAGAATGAATAAAAATCAATTTCTTTTGCATATTTCTTTTCAATATCTTTAATTCTATCACCGAATTTCATTCTTTCTTCATTAGATTTTGGATTTAGCAAATGTTTATCTTCTTCATTTTTCCACATTGGCCAATAATCATTTCCATTTTCAATAGATAAAGCTTCATACAAAGCATCATTTTCTAACCAAGAAGAATTTTCTTTTTTATATTTTTCGAATGCAGTAGTTAATTTTTTAGGAGCTTTTTCAACAAAATTTGAATATGCTTCTTTCAATGCTCTTTCAAATTCATTTGAAGCATGATTATAAGCTGTTCTACCTTTATTTTTATTCGGATTATTTTCTACGATTTCAGTAAATGTTTTTACTGATAAAATCTTTGACCATTCAGAAGTAGTCAATGCCTTCAAATCAATAGACAATGGGTTTCCTGAGAAAATAGTACTTGTATATGGAGATGCATCACAAGATTTTGTCTTTCCAGCAGGTCCAAGTTGTAACATATTAAATGTACCTGAAATATATTCAATCAAATTCTTTGCTGCTGATGAATTAACAGTACCAAAGCCAACATCTTCACCATCTAATGCAGGGAAACTATTTGAGTGCATAATTAATGCTAAATTTTTCTTACCTAAAACTTTTAATGCTTTTGCTACAGCTTTTGTTTTTTTATCATCTAATAAACCCACTTAAAAACTCTCCATATAAACTACCACACAAACGATAGTAACACACGTTAAAGATTTAGACAAGATATAAACAACAAAATATAAAGACTTATTGCAGCCTTAAAACTTCATAAATATCAAGTTTCTTTTGCTTACCTCTGATAGAAACTTCTGAAATTTTTATAACATTGGCAATATTTCTAACATTTTGATAAGTTGTAGAACTAATCAAAAACTTAGTTTTATAAACTTTATTATAACTTTCAATTCTGCTTGCCAAATTTACAACATCACCAATTACAGTATATTCAAGACGACTTTCTGAACCGATATTTCCAACAAAAACTTCACCAGTGTTGATACCAACACCAATTTCAATTTTTGGTTTACCTTCTGCCAACCATTTTTTGTGTAACTCTGCAACTTTATCCAACATTTCAGCTGCACATTTTACAGCATTTACAGCATGTGATTTATCTTGGATAGGCTCACCAAAAATCGCCATAACAGCATCACCAATAAACTTATTAATAACGCCATTATATTTTGTGATAATTGGCTCTACTGCAGTGAAATATTCATTCAAAATCAAAGAAACTTCTTCTGCTGACATTTTTTCACTCATTGAAGTAAAGCCTCTAATATCAGCAAACAAAACAGTTACTTCTGCACGTTTTCCACCCAATTTTAATTTATCAATATTTTTAACAACATTTTTCATAACGTCTTGAGAAATATATTTTCCCATCGCGTTTTTAATTTTCTCTTTATTTCTACCTTCTAAAATAAAGCGATATGAATAAGCGATAGACATAACAACTACTTGTAAAGTTATCGGAGTCAAAACATTTACGACATAACCAAATCTATAACATATAGCAGCAATCACCAAATACAAAAGCGCTATAACTGCGATTGTTGAAATTGAAACAAATAAAGAGAAATATTTTATAGTAAGAAAAGTTGCTAAAAGAATAATAACTAAACTTACGATATCAAACATTGGAGTTGATAATCTCAAATATTCATTATGCAACAAATTATCTAAATTTGAAGCTTGAATATCAATTCCAGGAAAATTATTAGACATTGGAGTATGCTTAACGTCTTCCAAACCAACGGCAATAGCTTTTGCATTAGCTCCTACAAAAACAATTTTATTATCAAATACCTCAGGCGAAATAATCGGCTTTTTACCTGCTTTTACAGCTCGTGCAGAATCAATAATATCCACTGCTGAATATGTTTTATGAGAATATTCAGAATTTTTCAACATCTTATAATAGTGAATATTATTGTAAACACCATTTGGCTTTTTATAAATCGGTATTTTTAATTCAGTATTTTCAGCGGTTATGTATTTATCACTCAAATTCAACTTTGAATTTGGATGTAAGTACATATACATTCTCAAAGATAAAGAAGGATAAAGTGTACCTTTATAATCAACTAATTGGTCTAAAGACCTTATATATCCATCGTAATCAGGAGTTGTCAAAACTGAACCTGTCATTTTTGTATTTTTGAAGCAATCTACAGGAAACTCTGAAAGACTATTGTAGAAAGTTGGCAATTTTGATTGTGATTTATCATCAATTTCAATTGCAAACTTTTTCTTGAAATCTTCATCATACTTCTTGCCTGAATTTAAATTGTCATACTTTGAAAACAATGGAACAAACCCAATAACGATATTATTTGTTTCAGATAATGTTTTATAAAAATTCGCATCAGATTTTGGATTTTCCAAATCAGGAGTTGCAATAATAGCATCAAACCCAATTACTTTTGAATTTGATTTATTTATAAAATCAAAAACTTCTGAATACAATTCTCTTTTCCAAGGCCAACGGAATTTAGCCAAAGATTTATCATCAATAACAACTAAAACAATTTCGTCAGACCCAACTTTGTATGCAGAAAAAGCTTGCACCATAAAATTATATGCTTTTTGTTCCCAAAAACTTGTAGAGACAAAAAAGCCAATGATTAAAAAAATCAATATAGAAACGAATATTAATAAAGATTTTAGATTTTTAACAAATTTCATACACTTATGATATAATAAATTTAAGAAATGAGGTAGTAGTTATGCAAGAAAACTTAATCAAAAAAATAGCTGAAGAAAAAATTTATCCAATCATTAGAAGCTCTAACGCACAAGACGCAATAGACACAGCTAAAGCAATGATTGAAGGTGGAATAAAAGTTGTTGAATTAAACATTGTAAATGATTCAATTTACGAAGCAATCAACGAAATTTCAAAAATTGCAACAGTCGCAGCCGGTGGTGTTATCACAGGGCAACAAGCCGCAAAATCAATTGAATCAGGAGCAAAAATTTTATCTAGTCCTATTTTTCAAATGAATATGGTTAAGATTTCAAAAGATAAAAAAATACCTCTTATCGCTTGTGTAACAACACCAAACGAAGCTTATGAAGCTTGGAAAACAAGAGTTCCACTTCTAAAAGTTTACCCAACCGCAGCACTTGGCGGAAGATTATACATTGAAGATTTGCTTAGACCAATGCCGTTTTTAAATATTATGGCTTCTGGAAACATAAAAATTGAAGAAATTCCTGAATATATTAAAGCAGGCGCAAAAGCTGTTGGTATAGGTAGAGCTTTATACGAAAATTCTTCTTACAAAGAAATTACTGACAAATCTAAAAAAATTATAGAAATGTTGAAAGGCTATTAATTAAATGGAAGAAAAGTTAGATATTATAACCATTGGAGAAGGTTTAATAGAGCTTTCAAGTAATCAAGAATTAAGTTTAGCACCATCTTTCAATAAATTCTATGGCGGAGATGCCCTTACAACTGCAATTGCCGCGCAAAAAATGGGTTCAAAAGTCGGCTTTATTTCAAGAGTCGGCTGTGATTATTTCAAAGAATTTTTAATGGATAGCTGGCAAGCAGAAGGTATAGACATTTCACAAGTTAAACTAACCGAAGATTGCAATGGTTTATATCTTTTAGCAAGATTAAAAAATGGCAAAAAAGAATTTTCTTATTACAGGAAGAAAACAGCAGCCGCAAAATTATCAATCGAAGATTTGTCTGAAAAATATTTTGAAAATGCAAACTATTTTTACACATCAGGGACAGTTCAATCTCTTTCTCTATCTACTAGGGAAACAGTTAAAAAAGCATTTAAATTAGCAAAAGAAAAATCACTTACAACTGCCTATGATCCAAACTTTTCATCACTTTTAGTTTCTCAAAATGAAGCAAAAGAATTTTTTGAAGAAATAAATGAAAATATTGATATACTATTCTTAAACGACAAAAACGATATGATAAATATCTTCGATATTGATTCAATTGAAAAAACAATAAAAGCTTGTTGGGATTTAGGAATAAATATCATTATTGTTCGTTCATCAAAAAATAACGGATATTACACAGGATATGCAGGAGATATTGTTTTCCAACCATTTATTGAAAGAGAAGTTGTTGATTTAACAGGTTCAGGCGATGCTTTTAACGGCGGATATTTACACGCATTATCTTCTGGTTTCACTCCTTTTTCAGCTACAAAATTTGCTGCAATCGTTGCTGCTGTTCAAATAAAAGAATTAGGCGCAATAAAATCTTTGCCGAACAAAAAAGAAGTTTATGAAGAATATGAAAAAATCAAGTAAAAACATTCTAATATCAGGATATTATGGCTTTGATAATTTTGGTGACGAAGCCATATTGAAAATTTTGACAGAAAAGTTAAAAGAACTAGGACACAAACCTACTGTTCTATCATCTAATCCGGAAAAGACCAGCAAATTATATGATGTTAAAACGATTTATTCATTTGATTTAAAAAACATAATCAAGCATATTTTCAAAACAGATTTGCTAATATCTGGTGGCGGAAGTTTACTTCAAGATGCAACAAGCCTAAAAAGTCTTATTTATTACCTTATTATCATAAATTTGTGCTTATTTTTCAATAAAAAAGTGATAATTTTTGCACAAGGTCTTGGGCCTTTACACAACAAATTCGGTGCATTTTTAACTAAAATAACGCTTAAAAGATGCACATATCTTTGTGTTAGAGATAGAAAAAGCAAACTTTTATTAAAAAAATGGAATATCAACAATTCAGATTTGGTTTGTGACCCTCTTTTTCAAGTTCCGTTAAATAATTATTCACCTAAAAATAAAGTTGGAATACAACTTCGCAAATTTAAAACATTAAACGAAAATTACGTAAAAAGACTTGCACAGTACGTAAACAAACACTTTGCGAATATGAAAATTGAAATTTACTCTTTCCAAGACTCTCTTGATTTAGAAATTTGCAAATTATTTGAAACAGCACTAAAACAAGAAAACAAAGATGTTAAAACAAAAATATATTCAAAACTAACTTATGATGAAGTAATTGAACATTTTTCAGAGCTAAAATATATGATAGCAATGAGATTTCATGCAAACTTAGTTTCTGTAAAATACGGAATTAAAACTCTTGCAATCTCTTATGATATAAAAGTTGAAAAATTTGCAGAAGAAGCTCAAATTCCTTGCTTATTTATGAAATCAGATGATGATTTTGATACGGCAATAAAAGAAATGGAAAACGAAAATATCAATAAACTTATTGAATATAGCAATACAAAAGTATTTGATTGGCAAAAAATAGAAGAAACAATAAACGGCTAAATCTTCAACTCATCTAATATTTGATTTACCGGTGAATTATTATTCAAAGTGTAAAAATGTAAGCCGTCAAAACCATTTGCGACTAGTTCCTCACATTGATTAATCGCAAATTCAATACCAACTTTTCTTATGTCATCATTGTTATCTTTAAATTTATCTAAATCATTTTGCAATTTTTTAGGCAAAGTAACACGTGCCATTGAAAGCATCTTAAAAATTTGTTTGTAATTTTTAATAGGCATAATACCAGCAGAAACTTTTGCATTCAAATTCCAAGATGCAACTTCATCTCTAAATTTAAGCAAATAAGAATTATCAAATGCCATTTGAGTAATTACAACATCTGCACCTGCTTGAATTTTATCTTTCAAATATTTCATATCCAAAGAATAATCATCACATTCTATATGACCTTCCGGATAGCCTGCAACTGCAATATCAAAATTTTCTTCTGCTTTTATAAGTTTAACTAAATCTATTGCATGTTGAAACTCATAATTTGAAATATCTTCACCTTCAGGAATATCACCTCTTAAAGCAAGAATATTTTCAACTCCCAAACTTTTTATTTTTTCAAAATACTTTTTCACATCTGACAACGATGTCCCGACACAAGTGAAATGAGGCATTAACGTATAATCTAAATGAGATTTAATTTTTGAAATCATATTATAATGAGTTTCAAAAGTGTCGAAATGTTTTCCAAAAGCGCCGAATGTCATTGATACAAATGCAGGATTATAAGATTTTAAACTTGATAAAATTTCAATTAAAAGATTTAATTTTTCAAAATTATCGTCATCTTTTGGCGGATAAACCTCGAACGATAAAATAGTTTTATCTTTTACATACAAATCGCTAATTCTCATAATAGTTATAATTTTATCACAAACTGGAAAAATATAAAAAATTTGATATAATAAAAGTTTAGGGGAGATATACCATGTCTGATATGGACGAAATCCAAGAATTACAAAAAATATTAAAAGAAGATTCTTCAAATTTGCAAGCACGCAGACAACTTGCAATATTGCTATTAGATAATGGTTTTTGTGAAGAATCGCTAAAGCAGTTGCTTTTTTTAATTGGTATATTTCCTGAAGATGCAAGTCTATACTACAATTTAGGAATCTGCTATGAAAAAACACAAAAGCTAAAACTTGCAGAACAAGCATACCTAAAAGCAATCAGTATCTCACCTGAAGAAACTGATTTTTACTACAATTTGGGTTTAGTTTATATTGATGAAAACAAACTTGATGAAGCTATTGAAGCTTTTCAAAACGTTATAAAAACTGACACTAAAGACGAAAACACATACTTTAATATCGGATTATGCTATACCAAAAAGAAAGACCCAATCAACGCAATAGAATATTACACAAAAGCCATAAATCTAAACGATAGTGACGTTTTTGCACATTTTTACTTGGGAAATCATTTCAAAGATTTAGGACAAACTGATATGGCACTTGAAGAATATCAAAAAGTATTATCTATTTCCCCAGATTACAGTTGGGCATATTTCAATATCGGAGCAATAAATTTTGAACAAGGTGACCTAGACAACGCTCTTAAAAATTTAAAACGCACAATAGCATTAAATCCAAAAGATGTTGAAGCATACAAAATAATTGCACAAATTTTAATCAAACAAAATGATTTACAAACTGCACAACATTGCATTGAAAGAGCAATAAAAGAAAATCAATTTGAATATGATTTATACTATGTTTTAGCTCAAATATTCAAAAAACAAAACGATATAGGAAGATACATAAAAGGCTTGGAAATCGTATTAAAAAACTACAAACAAACAAGCTATTCCCCAAAAGCAATCAAAGCAGAACTTGATAAAGCAAAACAGAATTTAAAATAAAAATTTTCTAAAGTTGAAATAAACGTCATTATAATTTATAATGATTATTGGCAGCAGAGCTGTTGAAAACAGCTCTGGTCTGACCATTTTTACAAGAATAAGGGCGAATTTGCAAAAGCAAATTCGCCCTTATTCCACATAAATTTTAAAACTTATCTACCAATATCAGCTGCTTTCATAGCCATTGCTCTTGTTACGTTAACCAAAGCCAAGTTTGCTTCGTAAGCTCTTTGTGCCAATATTGCATCTGCCATTTCAACACTTGGATCAACATTAGAAGCTCTGATAAATCCGTTTTCATCTGCATCAGGATGTCCAGGTTTATATATTTTTTCACCTAAATTTGGATCTTCCATTACACCTGAGAAAGTAACTCCGCCTTTTAAAGTTGCAACACCATTGATTGCAGAACCAACTGAGCTACCAAAACCTAATTGATTTGTAGAAGATAAAATAGGAATTAGTCTTACATAATTTGGAGTATCAACGTTTGCTACGTTTTTTGCGTGAACATCTAATCTCAAACTTTGAGCTCTTAAAGCTCCTGTACCTGTATCTAAAGCATCTAATATACCCATTTATTACCTACCTTCCTACATTAACTGCTGTTTTAAGTTGTGTAATTATACTAGACATTTGACGGCTTGCAACTGTGTACATCAAAGAATTTTTTTGCATTTCCATCATTTCATAAGCTGAATTTACCGTTTCGCCAGTATTTGTAACTGCACTTGGAGCTTCGCCAAATTTTTTGTTTAGTTTATTTTCCAAGTATGAAAATCCTGATTCTTGCATAGCTTGTGCAAAACTAATATCTTTTCTTGTATAACCTGGAGTATCAACATTGGCTAAATTTTCTCCAATTATTTTTTGTCTTTTTGCAATCGCATTAAGTGCGTTTGATGCATTTGTTATTGAATTCATTGATTCAAACATAATTACCTCTCTTTATTCAACTATGATTCTCTGATATTAATAGCTTTGTTATACATATCATCAACTATTTTTGCCATACGCAAAGAAGCAATCATAGAAGCATTTAATCTTAACATTTCTGTTGCTTTATCCTGAATATTTACGTTTGAACATTCCAAAGCGTTTTGAGCGATATAATTGTGATTTTTAACAATTTTTGCTTCACCTGAATCTTCAGTAGCAATCAATTTGTTCATATCACCTTGTTTCAAACCTTCTGGGTTTTGGAATTGAACAACAGGAATTTTACCTAATGTTTGTTCTTTAGAAGTTGCATCTTTCATATAAGAAACGGTACCGTCTTCTTTAATTATTAATTTATAGATAGTGTTAGGAATTTTAATACCTTCACCAACTAACCATTCATCATTAGTAACCAAATATCCATTTTTACCAATTTTGAAAGAACCATCTCTTGTATATTGAACTTCACCAGTTGGAGATGTTACAGGAATAAAACCATCGCCTTTTAATGCAACATCATAAGGATTACTTGTAATTCTTACAGAACCTTGTTTAAAATCAGTTCTTGAAACACCTGTTAAAGAGCCATCTGCACCTAACATTTGTTCAAATCTTACAGATTTATAACCATTTGTTGAATAATTTGCAAAATCATTAGCAATATAACCCAATTTTTCAAATTGAACTTGAGCATTAACTATTGATTTTCTTATTACACCTTGAACTCTTTCCATTCTTAATTATCCTTTCATAACCACCTATGATGTAGCACCTAATTGAGAAATTGTTTTTGATAAAACTGAATTTTCTATCATAAACATTTGCCTGTTTGCATCATAATTTCTCAAAGGTCCCATCATACCCATAAATTCATCTTGCAAAGATACGTTTGAGTGTTCGTTATAACCTTGTTTAACTTCAGGATGCATAACAAGTAAGCCATCAGCATTTACAACACCTAAAGTTGCAACTTTTACCATTTTATTATTAGCACTGTCCAAAACAGTTATAACACCATCTGCATTTACTTTTATATCTTTAATATTTTCAGGAATTATACTCAATTTAATAGGAGTTCCAACATTTGAAAGGACTTTTTCACCATCTAAAGAAAGCAAATTACCTTCTTTATCAAGTTTAAAACGACCGTCTCTTGTCATTTTAATACCTTCACTACCTTTTATTTGAAAATATCCTTTTTGAGCAAGTGCAAAGTCCAAAGGATGTGAGGTTGCAACAAGACGACCAACTTTATCATCAACAACAGTAGATAAAGCATCAGCACCCATAAATTGAGCAAATGAAGAATTTACAATCTCTTTTCTTTGATAACCTACTTTATCAAAACCCATTACGTTTTCACTTGTTAAGCCAACGTATGTAGATTCAATTCTCATACCCCTCAAGGCACTTTTTAAACCAGAATCTAAATATTGAATACCTGTTTCAAATTGCATAAATAACCTCAAACTTTGTCTATTTCATGTTTTATATCGGTTTTTATTGGGTAAATCTTTCTTTCATGTACAAAAATATCATCTACATGTATGAGTAATAAAAATTTAATAATATTAAAGAAAAAGTCAAATTTTAATGGTATAATTTTTACAAAAGGGATAAAAAATGAATATAGCACAAGAATTTGACACGATAGCCGCAATAGCAACACCTTTAGGAACAGGTGGTGTAGGTATAATTAGAATTTCTGGAGAAAAAAGTTTTGAGATTGCAAAACAAATTTTTTCCAATGAGATTAAAGCAGGTAGAATTAATCACGGCTGGATAAAAGATAACAAAACAAAAATTGATGAAGTAATAATATTAGCATTTAAAAATCCGAACAGTTACACAGGAGAAGACGTAATTGAAATCCAATGTCACGGAGGATTAAATATATTAAATGCAATACTAGAACTTGTTTTAAAAAACGGCGCAAGAATGGCTGAAAGAGGCGAATATACAAAAAGAGCATTCTTAAATCACAAAATGGATTTATCACAAGCAGAAGCAGTTTGCGATATTATCCACGCAAAAACTCAAAACTTCGCAATTAAGTCTGCAAGAAATCTATCTGGAACATTAACTCAAAAAACAGAAGAAATCAAAAAAGGAATTTTTGACCTTTTATCAAAAATTGTTGCAGGCATAGATTTTCCTGAAGATGTAAAAGAACCGGAATATGAATACATTGAAGAAGAAATAAATAAAATAACTTCAGAAATTGATAAAATTTTAGTTTCTGCAAAATCATCAAACATTTTAAGACAAGGGATAAAAATAGCAATACTTGGAAAACCAAATGTTGGAAAATCTTCATTATTTAACGCTCTACTACAATTAAAAAGAGCCATTGTAACTGAAATTGCAGGTACAACAAGAGATGTCTTAACAGAAACACTTGAACTTGATGGTATTCCTCTTACATTAATCGATACAGCAGGAATCAGAGAAACACAAGACATCGACAAAGTTGAAGAAATAGGAATTGAATACTCAAAACAATCTGCGAAAGAAGCTGATATAATTCTATTCTTATACGATTCAACACAAGGGTTACAAAAAGAAGATAACGAAATTTTAGAATTTATAAAAGATAAAAAACACATAATAATTGCTAACAAAACAGATTTAGCACCTTCTACAAATTCAGAACATTTAAGTCTTTCAACTGTTACAAAAGAAGGTTTTGAAACATTAAAAGATAAAATCAAAGAACTTATTGGACACCAAACAATTGAAGACACAGAATTTGTAACAAATAGCAGACAACAAGACTGTTTAACAAAAGCTAAAAATTCTCTTGGACAAGCACTTTTGACAACTCAAATAAAAGAAGTTCAGGACTTAATTTCAATAGATTTAAAAGCAGCTCTTATATATCTTGAAGAATTAACAGGAGAAGTAATCACTGACGACATTCTAAATAACATCTTTGACCATTTTTGCATAGGAAAATAAAATGTTAAAATATACTGAAAAAATCAACGAACTTTTAAAATTATCTTTTCCTATAATAATCGGTAATTTAGGCGTAATGCTTATTGGCGTTGGCGATGTTTATGTTGCGGCAAAATATTCAACTGACGTATTAGCATCTATAAGTATTGCAAATTCTATATTCTTTACTATGTTTTTAATCGGACTTGGAATACTTGCAAGCATTTCTCCTTTATTATCAAACTTTAGAGGAGAAAAAGAAAAAGTAAAAAAATATTTTATTCCAACACTAAATTTTTCATTGTATTTATCCATCATAATCACAATACTAACAATACTTTGTGTACCATTAATAGATATTCTTGGGTTTGAAGAAAAACTTATCCCTGACATAAAAAACTATTTAACAATTTGTTCATTCTCAACAATAGGCATATATGCATTTATTGCAGCAAAAGAATTTTTGCAAGCATACGAAATAGTTTTACTACCAAATTTATTAAATATGTTTGGAGTAGTTTTAAATTTAGCACTCAATTTTATTTTAGTTTTCGGATGGTACAAAATACCTTCAATGGGTTGTGTCGGACTTGCTTGGGCAAGCATAATAACTCGTTTTATACTTGCTTTTATTCTAATCGGATATTGTTTTACAAAAATAAGAATAATACCTATCTTCAACGATTTTTCATACTACAAAAAACTTTTAAAACTAGGTTTGCCAATAACGGCAGCAATGTTTTGTGAAACAACAGCATTCAATATAATAACAATACTAATAGGCAGAATTTCAGGCATATACGCAGCAGCTCAAACTCTTATAATAACTCTTGCAAACGCATCATTTATGATTCCACTTGCCGTATCAAACGCAATATCAATAAAAGTTGGTTATACAAATGGTGCAAAAGACTATATAAACTTAAAAAAATACCTCATATCAGGCATGATAATAAGCGAAACTCACATGGCAATTTGCGCTATTTTATACATCACAATTCCACATCTAATTATAAGATTTTTTACATCAGATATAAATTTAATCAACATTTGCACGCCAATAATGTTTATTGTCGGATTATTCCAACTATTTGACGGAGCACAAATATCCCTTAGCGGGGCTTTCAAAGGAATAAAAAGTACAACTATCGTAATGTTTGGGGATTTTATTGCATACTGGATACTTGGAATTCCTGTCGGATATTATTTGGCATTTGAAAGACATCTAAATTTATATGGTTTTTGGATAGGTCTTGCAATCGCACTATTCACACTTGGAACAAGTTTAAGTATTATAATCTATCACAAAATCAAAAATTTAGACTACAAACCTGCATAAAAAAAGACAAGGCTTTCACCTTGTCTTTTAAAATAGTAGTAACTACTATTATTTTGAACTGCAACCAAAAGCAATTGTTACTTGTTCTTTTGGATTTATTGCAGAAATTTTTTGTCCGCTTGGATCAACTAAATAAGCAACCTCGTCACCTGTTGTTTGGAATAAGCCCATAGTACCAGATAAAGCTGTTCTAGTGAAATCAACAGGAGCTTTTAAAGTAGCTTTTGCGGCATCTTGCAAACTTCTACCTGCTGCTTTAAATTGACCTTGGAAAGTTTCACCCATTGCAATACCTGTACCACTTGTTAAACTTTCAATAGCATTACCAGTGTTAGAAATCATACCACCTGTAGTTCTACCGATAATACCTGCCATACTACCTAATGTTGTAAACGGCATAGTAATTAATCTTGAAACAGGATTTGGACTTCTATGACAAGCAATTTGTGCGTTTAAAATTTGACGTGGTAATTGAGCCTTACAACCATCTTGGTTTTGTATTGTTGTAAATACCAATTTTAAAGCACCTTTATTTTTGCCTGATGGACGAATAACTTGAAGAATTTTACCATTTACTCTTGAACCTGCCGGATACAATTTGCCATCAATTGTAACGTCTTCAAGTGTTGTAGTAGCAAATTGTTGTCCCACATGTGAAGACTTAGCAGAAATTTGGTCAAGGAATTTCAACTTCAAAGTCGGAATTTTTACAATTTCTTCAGTTTGAACATAAGCAGTCTTATTCAAATCTTTTTGAGCAACAGGAGCTGAATCATAACCACCTGCTACACGTACAGATTGAAGCATTGTAGCAACATCTGCTCTTGAAGCATTTTTATTAGGATTAATCATATTTGAATTAGGCATATCATTTAATACACCAACTTCTAAGGCCTTCGCAACAGGTATTTGTGCCCATTCAGGAACATTATCACCATCACTGTATTTATTTAAAATTGATTTTGCTTTTGCTGAATCCATTTCGCAATTTATACCATGAGCCATAGCAGTTAAAACTTCTGCTCTTGTTACATGTGAATTTGGTTTAAATTTATCATGGGAATAACCACTCATAATACCATCATCAACGGCTTTTGCAATTACTGGATTAGCCCAATGATTTCTTGGAACATCTTTAAACATTGAAGTTCTATTTAAACCTGTATATTCTAAATTAAAACCACGAACAATCGCACTTGCAAATTCTGCACGTGAAATTGGAATTGACGGTTTAAAAGTTCTATCAGGGTAACCTGCTAAAACATTTGTAACAGCAAGTCTATTTATATCACATTCTGCCCAATATCCAGAAGGAACATCAGGGAAAATATTACTCAATGGAGCAGCAGCACCTGTCATACCATAAGTATCAATTGGGTTAAAAGATTTTTTAATTGCTTCTAATGAATGTTGTGTTTCAATACTCACATTATTACCATCTGAACAATTTGAGTTATTAATAACATCAACACCAGAAATGCTGCTTGAATTTAGCACTGGCAATTTTGAACAGCCACAAGTACTTGCAGCAGCACCTGTCATTTGTCCTTCTTCACCAACAGTTACGCCAGAAGTTGATGATAACATATTTGAATTGTCATCAATCGACCAAGCAGAATAAGTTGAATAAATAGAATTTTTTTGTTCTCCTACATAATTATTCTCACCATAAACTGCATTCGGATAAGAATAAACTTGCTTCATATCTTCCGTTGAAGCAGATGCCCCAGAACAATTTGAAGAAGAATTAAGATTATTATCTGACAACGGACACTTTGAATTTTCAGGTGTAACAATCTCTCTGTATTTATTTGGGGTATTTTGTGATAAATTTTGAGAACATGGGCAAGATGCAAAAGCGCC
>JAKSUT010000010.1 GCA_024408705.1 bacterium
AATTTTTATGATATAAAAGTAATCTTTGTCTTGATTCTTTTATTTGGGTTAGAGTGCTTTTGTAGTTGTAGTATATTTCGATAATATTGTCTTGTAGATTTTCTATAAGTCCTGCAAGTTCAATTAATTCTGTATCAGTCAAAGGTATTTCTTGTGGGATATTCTTTTTGTTTAATAATGTTTGAGCAAGTCTGCCGGCCGCAAATGCACCAGTTTGAATGAAAGGATCAGAACCCATAAAAGAAGGAACAAATGAACTTCCGCTGATTACTGCGTTAAGTGTTTTTGCCATAAGTGATGAGTGAATTCTTCTTTGGCTTTCAGGGGTTGCAAGTTTTTTTAGTGCAAATTCGATTACCTTATTATTTTCAACTGTTCCTTTCCATAACAATTCGATATCTGCTAAATCCTTTGATTGTTGCAGTTTAACAAGTTCATCCATAATTTGAGTGTCTGTAAGTAATAGAGAACCATTAATTTTAGTTTGTTGTTTTTGAATTTCAATTTCTTTTTTTTCTACATTGCCAAGTTGGATTTCATCTAATGCAAAGCATTGCAAAGAGAAACTTTGCATAAATAAAATAATTAATCCCAAAATACTCAACTTTTTCATATTAATTTTATATCACATACAAAATTTAAAGTCCAAATTTAGACCTAATGGTCTATAAAAAACTCAATCATTTGGTTGTTATTCTTTTGTCGAAAAATCTTTAAAATAATAATGTCATAAGCATTTAGTTTTGGAAAGGGAAGAGGTTTTGACTATTAGGGTTAATTGTGGGAATGACGATTTGTCAAAATTTATTCAAAAAAGAGAATTAGAACCACAATCTGAAAGTTATATTTTAACAGTAAAAGCAGAAGCTTTAAGACTTGCTAATTTGCACAAAGATGCTGTAGAAAAATATTTGCAAGTTGTTATGTTAGATAGAACTAATGTAGAAGCATATTTGGGTGCTGCATATTGTTATAAACATTTAGAAAAATTTGATAAAGCTATAAAAATTTTAGAATCTGCAAAAGATTTTTGTGAAGAAAATTTTAATGTATATTTAGAACTTGGCTTGTGTTATATGAATACTGGCGAAATTTGTAAAGCTATGCCAAATTTGATGTCTGCAATTAAGTTAGATAGAACAAATTTGAATGCTCAAATTCAATTGGCTCACGCTCATGAATTTTGCGAAGAAACAGATATGGCTTTGATGATTTATCAAAAAATTATTGAACAAAATTCAGCTTATATCAGAGCTTATGAACATAAGGCAAATTTATTGATGTCGCTTGGTCGATTTAAAGACGCAAGCAAAGTGTTGTATGATGTTATAAAAATCAATCCTGATTTCTATCGTGCATATATGGGTATTGCTTTGTGCTTTGATAAAATGAATAGATATTCTGATGCTATTAGATATTATCGTATGTATTTGTCAAGAAAACCAAATTCAAAAGACAAAGATGATATATTAGAAAGATTGAAAGATTTGAAAGAAAAAGTTGGTTCTTCAAAATTATCAAATGTTGAATTGAAAATAGTCTAATTTATTTATTCGGAATTATTTTTGCATCGACATTTTTTCTGTGATTTAAGGAATTGGTTATTCCTTTTGATAGTTCAGCTGCTGTGTTTGCCGTGTAAAAGTGACCTTTCGTTACAAGTGCAGTGCATTTTAATTGCTCTAAATCATCAACTTTTTTTATGCTGAATGCAATTACGTCGATTTTTATGTCTTTTCTTGTTTGCATCAGGTCTATAGCCCACGAACAAGGACTTTCGTCGCAGTTTTCACCACCATCAGAAAGTAATATTATATGTTTTTCTCCATTGAAACCAACAAAATCTGAATCAATAGCTTTTTTTAGAGAATATGTGATGGGTGTCATTCCTCTTGGTTTTGTTTTAGAAAGTGCATATTCTATTTTTTCTCCATTATTACGTTCAATCGGCACTATCAAACTACTTGCTCTACATCCGTCAAACGCTGTTAAACCAAGTCTGTGTCCATATACTCTCAAGCCTATTTCTTTGTTCTTGTCAATCGTTGGCAAAATGTGTTGTATGGTGTTTAACATCATATCAACTTTTCTTTCTCCTAGTATGTATTCTGTCATACTGTTTGAAAAATCAAGTATGAATAATATTTTTTCTTTATCAAAATCGTTTTTGTAATTATCAGGAGTATAAACTTGATATTTGCTTGCAAAAGCCGGTAAAAAGATAAAAAATAAGAGAATTAAAACAATGATTTTTTTCATTTTATAAATATATGAAATGTTATCAAAATTTTTATTCTCTTATTGGATTATTTTATTGATTAAAATTGATCTGTTTTAATCGGATTTTTAAATTTTGTAATGTTGCTTTGGAACAATAAGTTTACGCTACCAACTGGGCCGTTTCTTTGTTTTGCAATAATGATTTCCGATTTACCTTCATTACCTGTTGGTTGAGATGCTTCTTCTTCGCCTTCTTTTCCTCTGGTGTAGTATTCATCTCTGTATATAAACATAATGATATCTGCGTCTTGTTCGATTGCACCAGATTCTCTCAAGTCTGACATTTGAGGTCTTTTATCGTTTCTGCTTTCAACAGCACGAGAAAGTTGTGAAAGTGCGATAATTGGAACATTAAGTTCTCTTGCAACTGTCTTCAAACCTCTTGAAATGGCTGAAATTTGTTGCATACGGTCTTCTTTTCCAACACCTTCCATAAGTTGTAAGTAGTCGATTACGATTAAACCTAAATCTTTGACTTCCATCGCTAATCTTCTGCATTTTGCTCTTAAATCTGTAAGAGTACAACCTGATGTGTCGTCAATATATATTGGAGCTTCTGCAATAGCGCACATTGCGTTTGCAAGTTTGTCCCAGTCTTTTCTAACTAAATTTCCGCAACGAACTCTTTGAGAATCTACTTCTGCTTCTGAACACATCATTCTTTGTACAAGTTGAGATTTTGACATTTCAAGTGAGAATATTGCAACTGGTACTTTTTCTCTGATTGCTGCGTTTTGTGCAATGTTTAGCGCAAATGCAGTTTTTCCCATTGAAGGACGTGCTGCAAGAATAATTAAGTCTGATTTTTGAAGTCCGTTTGTCATTAAGTCAAGGTCATAAAAACCTGTTGGACAACCTGTAAGTTCGCCTTTGTGTTCGTTGATGTATTCGATTTTTTTAAATGTTTCATCAACAAGTTCGCTAACAGGTGTTAAATCTTTTGTTGCTTTTTTTGATGCTATATCAAAAATAAGTCTTTCTGCTGCGTCAAGTGATTCTTCTGTTGGATTTAGGTCGTATCCAAAACCGATTATTTCAGAGCCAGCATTGATTAAAGAACGTTTGATTGCTTTTTCTTGAACCATTTTTGCATAGTATTCAATGTTTGCTGTTGTAATTGTTTTTAATCCTAAATCGTTGATATAAGCACGACCGCCTACAATTTCAAGTTTTGAATCATAGTTTAAAGTCTCTGAAACAGTAACAATATCAATGTTTTCGTTGTTGTTAAACAACTGAAGCATTGCTTTATATATGTATTTGTGAGCAGGTTTGTAGAAGCTTTCAGGTTTTAAAATTTCAACAACCTTTGTGATAACAACAGGGTTTACTAAAATCGCACCAAGTACTGCTTCTTCTGCTTCAATGCTTTGTGGTATAAGACTTTCGTTTATTTGTTTTTTATCTTTTAATTCGTTTGCCATGACTACATGATAAAATGCTAAAAAATTTTTTAAAATACAATAATCAAAAAGTTACAATTATTAATATGCAAAATATAAATTTTAAATTTAAATAGAATTAAATTTTTTTTTGTCTTAGAATGTAGTGGGAGAAACAAACTATGTCAGATAATAAATTGATTTATTTAGATAATAACGCAACTTCTGCGATTGATGAAAAAGTCTTAGAAGCGATGATGCCTTTCTTTAAAGAAAATTATGCAAATCCTTCAAGTATGTATTCTTTTGGCGCAACTGCTCAAAAAGCTGTTGTTGAAGCAAGAGGCATAATGAAAGATTTTTTCAATGCAAAATCAGAAAAGGAAATTTATTTTACAGGTTGTGGTTCAGAAGGTGCAAATACTGCAATAAAAGGTGTTCTTGGTGCTGATAAAACTAAGAAACACATTATTACAACAAAAGTTGAACACCCTTGTGTTTTAAATCCTTATAAATACTATGAATCAAAGGGTTATAATGTCGATTATATCGGTGTAAATTCAAATGGGGAATTGGATTTAGACGAATTAAAAGAAAAAGTTTCTTCAAATACAGCTTTGGTTTCTTGTATGTATGCAAATAATGAAACAGGCGTGATTTTTCCAGTTGAAAAAGTGGTTGATATTGTAAAAAGCAAAAACCCTGATACAAAAGTTTTTGTAGATGCTGTTCAAGCAGCAGGAAAAATTGATATTGACGTTCAAAAAATAAACGCAGATTTAGTTTCTGTTTCAGGTCACAAGTTCCACGCTCCAAAAGGTATTGGTGCTTTGTATGCAAAAGCAGGGACATTGTTTACTCCACTTATTATTGGCGGTCACCAAGAACGTGGTAAACGTGCAGGTACAGAAAACGTACCTTATATAGTTGGTATTGCAAAAGCGGCTCAACTTGCAAAAGATAGTTTAAATTATGAACTAACAGAAGTAAAACGATTGAGAGATAAACTTGAAAGAGGTTTGTTGAAATCAGTATTTAATACTAGATTAAATTCAGGTGTTGCAAATCGTGTTCCAAATACTACAAATATTGGTTTTGAATATATTGAAGGTGAATTGATTTTATTACACTTTAGTGATATTGGAATATGTGCAAGTTCAGGTAGTGCTTGTACTTCAGGTTCTTTAGAACCAAGTCATGTACTTCGTGCAATGGGTGTTCCATTTACTTCCCTTCATGGTAGTGTAAGATTTTCTTTAAGTAGATTTACTACAGAAGATGAAATTGATTATGTTTTGGAAAAAGTTCCAGCAATAATAGAAAAATTGGTTAAGATTTCACCTTATCAAGAAGAACTTGAAGAATTAAGAGCGCATAAATAATAAGTTTTGTTCTTAAAATTTTAAACTTTTTAAAAATTTGTCATATATTAATATGATAAAAAATATTTTTTAATAGTCTAAAATATTAGTATGTTTGACTATAAAGTTAAAGATGAAGATAAAGATTTGCAAAAAGTAGGGTTAGAATTGATGTTTTTAACTCCAGAAAAGTGCGCAGGTCTTGATGGAATAACTGCAGTTGAGCTTGCAAAACTTGTTAAGCTTCCGGCTGATGTGGTAAAGAAAAAACTTCAAATTCTACGTGATAAAGGTATCGTAAGAGTTCGTGGTGCAAGTCCTAAATATTGGGAATTTGATGAGTATAATTTTCAACGCATGGATGAAAATGACGAAATTTATAAAATTTTATGCAGTTTTGATGATGTAGATTTTGATCAATATTTTGATTATTAAGTTTGTCCATTTGTCTAATGATATTTGTTTTTGATGATTTATTTTGTTTGTATGACAAAATATGTTATTTTAGGTGCAGTTGCGGCTGGTTCTAAGGCTGCGATGAAAATTAAACGATTAGACCCAAAAAGTGAAGTCGTAATTTATACAAAAGACACTCACGTGTCTTATTCTGCTTGTGGTTTCCCATATTTTATTGCAAGTTATTTCAACGATGAAAATTTATTATATGCAAGAAGTGTTGATGATTTTTTAGATTTAGGTATTGAAGTTCATTTGCTTTCAAAGTGCGAAAAAATATTGCCAAATGATAAAATTGTTATTATTTCAGATTTGCTTACTGGAAATACCTTTGAAATAAAGTTTGATAAATTATTGATAGCAACTGGCGCAGATGCTATTTTGCCCAAAAATATCTCAGGTTTAAATTTGGATAATGTTTTTAAATTGAGAAACGTAGAAGATGCAATTTTAATCAAAAACAAAATTGAAACATCTAATTCTTCAACGATTATTGGTGGTGGGTATATCGGTATTGAACTTGCAGAAGCGTTTCTTTCAAAAGGATTAAAAGTGAATTTGGTTGAAGCAAATTCTACAATTTTATCTATATTTGATGATGATATTTCAAATATTGTGAGAACTTTTATTGAGAGTAATTACGCCGATAAAATTAGTATTTTTACAGATGAGAAAGTTGTTTCAATAACAAATGATAATTGGCTAAATGTAGAAACGGAAAGTGGTCTTGTTTTTAATTCTGATTTTGTCATTGTCTGTGTCGGAGTTTTCCCAAATGTTGAATTTGCAAGACAATCAGGTATTGAATTAGGTATAACAGGTGCTATAAAAGTAAATTCAAATTTGCAAACTAATTTTGAAGATATTTACGCAGCTGGTGATTGTGCAGAAAAATTTCATATTGTTTCAAATACTCATTGTTGGATACCTTTAGGCTCTACTGCTACAAAAGAAGGTAGAATTGCAGCTATTAATATGTGTGGTGGAAATGAAAAATTTGATGGTGTTTTAGGCTCAACAGTTACTAAATTTTTTGATTACACAATTTCAATGACAGGTCTGACAGAAAAAAGTGCGAAAAATTTTGGCTTTTCCCCTGTGTCTTCAATGGTTAAAAAGAAAGATAAAGTTTCTTATATGCCAGAGGCAAAAGATATTATTTTGAAACTTGTTGCGGATAAAGATTCAAGAAAGTTATTAGGTGTTCAGGTTGTTGGTTTAGGTGATGCAGATAAAAGGACTAATAGTGTGGTTTCTGCTCTTGTTTGTGGAAGTAAGGTTGATGATTTTGTATCTAATGACTTAACTTATTCGCCTGCTTTTTCTCCAAGTATTGATGCTTTGCTTAATGCAGCAGTAATTTTGCAAGGGGAATTGAATAATTAAATAATGTTAATTTGTTTACTTTTTCGGCTCTTTAATTTATTATTAATATAACTATAAAAGGGTAAATTAAGGAGATATTAATGTATTCTATTATTTTAGCTGGTGGCTCTGGTAGCAGATTATGGCCTTTATCAAGAGATTTGTATCCAAAACAGTTGTTAAATATTAATTCTGATAAAAGTTTGCTTCAAGCTACTTTTGCACGTTTGTGTGAATTGATGCCAGTTGAAAATATTGTAAGTATTACAAATGGCAAACACTTGTCAAATGTAAAAGGTCAATTAGCTGAATATTCAAAAGATGTTTCAGTTTTATCTGAACCAACTGCAAAAAATACTGCTCCTGCAATTGCTGCTGCTACAAAATTTATTATGACAAAAGAAGAAGATCCTATTATTTTAGTTGTTCCATCTGATTCTTTAATTAAAAATACTAAAAACTTTGTTTCAACAGTTAATAAAGCTGAAAAACTTGCTCAAGAAGGTTATATTGTAACTTTCGGGATTGAACCAAGTTATCCGGAAACAGGTTATGGCTACATAAATGTTTTGAAACAACCATTGTTAGATGGTTTTAGAGTAAAAGAATTTGTTGAAAAACCAGATTTAAAAACTGCAAAAAAATATTTAGAAGAAGGAACTTATTACTGGAATGGCGGAATATTTATGTTTAAGGCTTCTGTAATGATGGAAGAATTAAAAAAATATCAACCACATATTTTTGAAGTTGCTGACGAATTTGATTTTTCAAAAAATTCAATAATTGAATATAATGTTTTTAATAAAATGCCAAGCATTTCAATTGATTATGCCGTTATGGAAAAATCTGACAAAATTGCATTAATAAAATTGGAAAGCGATTGGAATGATTTAGGTTCTTGGCAATCAATTTATGATGTTAGTCCAAAAGATGAAAATAATAATGTTTTGATAGGTAATGTAGTCGATATTGACTCAAAAGATTCACTTGTTTATTCTTCATCAAAATTAGTTTCTACAATAGGAATGGAAAATACTGTAGTTGTTGAAACAGAAGATGCAATTTTAGTTTGTGATAAGGATAAAACTCAAGATGTAAAAAAAGTTTATGAAATTTTGAAAGAAAAACATGATGACAGACATTTAATTCACAAAACAGTTTATCGTCCTTGGGGTTTTTATACTGTAACTGCTCAGGGTGATGGTTTTTTAAGTAAATTAATTCACGTAAATCCAAAACAAAAGCTTTCTTTGCAATCTCACAATCACAGAAGTGAACATTGGGTTGTAATGTCCGGTAAAGCAAAAGTTATTTTAGATTCAACAGAATATATTTTAGATAAAGGAAATAGTATTGATATTCCATTGAAGGCTATTCATTCTTTACAAAATCCATTTGATACAGATTTAGAAATTATTGAAGCTCAACTTGGTGATTTGTTGATAGAAGATGATATTATCAGATACGAAGATATGTATGGTAGAGTGTAAAAATTTATTTTAAAACACGTACGAATATTAAATAATCTTTTACATTATTTTCTAAATCTTTTACTTTTATTTCTTGATATAGTTTGAAGTTATTTTCTTCAAAATATTCTGGTTTTACAATGCACACTGATTCAAAAGGTTGCTTGATGCTTTTTGGAATTTGTTTGTTAAAACCATAACCGCAAGTAGTGTTTAATTTATCTTCTAGTGCGTTTGTTTTGAAGTTTTTGATTGTTGTTGAAACTTGTCCGCTATTATCTGTTATTATTACGTTGTATTTGCTGAAATCTAATGTATCGTTTTCAATGGTTTTTATATCAATGTTTGGGTTGATTAGTTTTTGTTTTAGCACATAGTATGTAATTCCATCAGCATCAGTAAGTAGCAAAATGTGGTTTTTTAAAGTGATTTTTTCAAGATTTTTGGCTGTTAAATAAAAGTCTTTTGAATCAAGAAAGTGGCTTTTTAAAAAGTATCCAATTTCTGAAAATGCAATTTTTTCGTGTTTTTTTATTAAATAGATTGAATATAAAGGTCTTCCCCAAAGATTTGTAGAAACAAAGCATAGATAATATGCTGAAATTAAAACAACTATATATTTAAATATTTTTAAAATTTTATTTTTTCTAAAATAAGAATATGCAAGTATAGGTGCTGATATAACCATAAAACTCATTAAAAATCTTATGCTATATGTCATAAAACAAAGAATTGAGGATAGTACAAAAATGTTTATTAATAGCATTGTTCCAAACATAAATAAATTTTTTGTTCTTTTATTTGATTTTTTTAAAGGTTTTATTAGTGAAAGGATTACGCTAGGAATATAAACTAAAAATCCTAAAATTCCTGCACCCATCATTGGTTCAATCAATGTGCTTTGAAAATATTTGTTTGATGAATAAAAACCATCAGGAATATTTGCAACGTGGAATAATTTTAAAACAGTTGTTTTGAATGTTGTTAAGTATGGAAGTAGATAGTTGGAGTTTTCTATTCCTGTAAAATCTATAAATAAAAATAAATGTTTTATAAATGTTGCTATTGTTCCTTTTATTCCGTAATAATTTTTTGAAACAGTAAGGAAGCTTTTAGTTGTTGTGAAATTTTGAAAATCTATGTAATTTAAAATGTAATTATATGCAGAAAAAATTATAAAAAATATGCAAAATATTCCAGTAAATTTTGCAATTTCATTGTTGCTTTTCTTTTCAAAATAGCATATTGCAATTAGGAATAGTAAAGTTGCAGGGATAGCGATTAGTGCCGTTGTTTTTGTTCCAACTGCGATTGCATAACTTAGTGCTGATATAAAAAGTGCTGGAACGTTTTGAGTTTTTAAATAAGTCCAAAATAGATAAATTGATGAGGTTATAAGTCCTGCTATTATAATATCTGTTTCTGTCCCTGATGCTTGTACAATTACCGATGCGAAAGAAGAAAGTATAAAAATTATCCATAGTTTTCTTCTTAAACTCATTTTTAGCAGAGAGCAAATGTTGAAAATGCTGAATATCGACAATAAATAACCTGCTAATCCAACAAAACCAAGAAATCTGTCGTTTTTGGTGAATACAATAATCCAAGTGTAGATTAGTTCTGAATTTATAGGTAAGCAAATTGCTCTTATATCTGGAAATGATGCGTGTAATAAATTGTGATTTGTTGCCCAAAGGATTGCACGTACAACGTGATAACTTTCTGCATCTCCGTTATTTACTATCATTATGAATGATAAAAGTATTGCAGAGAGTATAAAAATCAGGTAACAAATAGATAAAATTAACAAACTTTTGTCTAAAAAAACAGCGTTTTTTATTTTTTTTAAAAATGGTGTAATGTCATATTTCCAAAGATTACTTTTGGTTTGTTTGAATATGATTGCTGAAATTAGTAAAAATATTGTGTTTGCACAAAGTATTGGAATTTCTTTTATCGCATTTGCAAATGATAATATTTCAAATGTGAGTATTATTTCTGAAAATATGATTATTGGAATATACAAAAAACCAAGTACACTTCCCTTTTTTGAAAGTGTACTTGTTATCAAATATGAACTTAAAAATACTAATATAAAAGAAATTGCAAATAGTAGCATTTTATTTCCTAAGCTAATATTTCATCAAGTTGGTTAATCATTGTTTCTTCGTAATGTTTTACTTTGTCTTTTGTTTTTCCTTCAAAACGAAGAGTAAAAACAGGTTCGGTATTGCTTTGTCTAATAAGAGCAAACCCGCCGTCAAATACAATTCTCAAACCATCAAGAGTTATGATTTCCTTGATTTCTTCACCAAACATATCTTTATTTGCATTTAATCTTTTTTCAAATTCTTTTAATGTTGGTTTTTTCTTGTCATTGTCGCAAGGATATCTAACTTCTTGTGATGTAAAAATGGTTTCAAATGGTTTTAATAATTGTTCGATGTGGAAATATTTATTTTTTTGTTTTTCTTTTGCAATGATTTCAATAATTCTACATCCAGCATAAACTGCATCATCAAAGCCATAGTATCTGTCTTTGAAGAATGTGTGTCCACTCATTTCGCCTGCAAGAATTGCACCTGTTTCTTTCATTTTGCTTTTGATATATCCGTGTCCAGTTTTGCACATTACAGCTTCGCCACCTATTGCGTTAATAGTGTCATATAATGCTTGTGAACATTTTACTTCTGATACGATAATAGGTTTTTTTACTGCATTTTTATAACATTCAATGATGTCTTGAGCATATATTAAAAGTAATTTGTCTCCAGTTAATGAACGACCTTTTGAGTCTATAACTCCAATTCTATCTGAATCACCATCGTATGCGATACCTAAATCAGCTTTGTTGTCAATAACGGCTTTTTTAATATCGTCAAGAGTTCTTTCGTCACTTGGGTTTGGATGGTGGTTAGGGAAGTTTCCGTTTGGATTTGAATATAGTTCAATTACTCTACAACCAAGTTTTCTGTATAAAGCCGGTCCTATAATTCCTCCTGTACCGTTTGCACTGTCAACGACTACAGTTATGTCTTTTCCGATATCTTTAAAATTCTTTTTCATTACACTTATGTAATCAGGAATTAAATCGTATTCTTTGATTTTACCAACAGATGTTGGTAGTTCGTGAGCTTCTGCTTCTTTGATAGTTAATTCTTTGATTTTTTTGATTTGAGTTTCATTTAATGATTGTTTGTTGAAAGTCATTTTTAAACCATTATATTGTGGTGGGTTATGGCTTGCTGTAACAATCAATGCTCCGTCAATATCGTTGTCTTCTGTAACTGATGGATTGATTCCAACAACTTCTGAATAATATCCGATTGGAGTTGGTGCTAAACCTAAATCTACAACATTTGCACCTGTTGAAGTTATACCTTTAATAAGTGCATCTGAAAGTGATTTTGAATGATTTCTGGCATCTCTAGTAACAGTTGTCCATAAGTCATTAGGTGCTTTTTTTGTATGTTCCATTAAATATTTAACAAAACTTCTTCCAACATAGTAATATAGTTCTTCTGTAATATCTTTTTGATATATACCTCTTATGTCATTTTTCCCAAATGCGGTGTCTAAAATCTGTACCACAAATACTCCCTTCTTTTTATTACCAATAATTTTTCTATTTATATTATACTATGAATATGAAAAAAATATTTTCTTTAATATTTGATAATAAGTCATTAATGGGTTTTGTTTTTATATTACCTGCTTTTTTAGGTACCATTGTTTTTATTTTGATTCCTGTTCTATGCTCATTTGGTTTAAGTTTTGTTGAATGGGATTTGATAAATTCGCCTAAATTGGTTTGGTTTGACAATTATATTGAGCTTTTTCAAAGTCCGTTATTTTTCAAAATTTTGTTAAATACATTTGTTTATGCAATATCGACCTCAATTTTAGCCGTCATAATCCCGTTGGTATTGGCATGTGTTTTGAATTCAAAAATCAGAGGCAGTAACTTTTTTAAAGTTTCATTTTTCTTGCCGTTTGTTACTCCGATGATTGTAATCGCTTTTATTTGGCAGTGGATATTTGACCCAAATATTGGGATAATGAATTATGTTTTTCATTTGAATATAAATTGGCTTTATGATTCAAAATTTGCAATGCCAGCAGTTATTATAGTTTCTGTATGGAAACTTATTGGCTATAATATGATAATTTTCTTGGCAGGTTTGAGTTCTATAAATCAATCTTTGTTTGAAGCAGCAAAAATAGATGGAGCAAGTAAATTTGATACTTTCAAGTTTGTTACTGTTCCATTGTTGTCACCGACTATATTTTTTGTCGTAATTATTACTTGTATAAGTTCGTTTCAAGTTTTTGATTTGATTTATATGATGACTCAAGGTGGACCTTTAGATAGCACAAACGTTTTGGTTTATGCTGTTTATCAGAATGCTTTTGAATTCTTTAAAGTTGGATATGCAAGTGCAGTTGCTTATGTTTTATTCTTTATAATATTCTTCTTGACAATGTTTCAATGGAAATATCGCAAAAAAATGGTGTATTTGGAAGAATAATTTTTTATTGATTAGGGTTTGAATTTTCTGCTTTTTGTTCTTCTGCTGGTTTTTCATTTGAATCAGCAAGTTTTATGTAGTTTGCATCTTTCCATCTCAAATCAATGTATTTGATAGGTTTATCAAGCATTTTTACTTGAGGTAAAATACTAGAAATTCTTTTAACTCTTTCAATAGCAGATTCGTCAAAAGTTCCAACTCTGATATTTACACTGCGAATTTTTATATAAACATCTGTTGGGTTTCTGAAATCAATGTATTCAACGTCTTCACCTGAATAATTTTTTGTTATTTTTGCAAATCTTTCGATAAGTTTTATTTTTTCTATTTGCCAGTGTCTGTAATCATCACCTTTGTTTCCATAAGACAAAACTAATGTTGTCTTAAAGTTTGGAGCAAGTGGTAGGTAATCACGTCCAATTAGTGTTCCGTCTTTTGCGAAAAATGCGATAGGCGGAATGGTTGCTCCAGGAGAAATTGTAATTACAGGAGTTTTTTCTTTGATTATTATTTGCAATCTTGCAGGAAGCCAAAATCTTCTAACATAAACTTTTTCGATTGGGTCAAGTTGCATTATGTTTTGCTTGATTTCTTCTGTTTCAAGTTTGTAAATTTGAGTTTGAGGAAGATTTGTTCTTCTCAATGCGTTTAAAATTCTGTTTTGAGGAACTATTTTGTTGTTTACAATTTCAAGTGAATTGTTGCTTCCTGTGTTAAAAATATTTTTGTTTAAATACCAATAATGTAGGTTTATTGCTCTGTAACCTGTGTAAATCATTAGTGCGACAACAATTAAGCGTAACAAAGCACGCCAACGTTCAAACCAAATTTTGCTTTGACGAATTTTTCTTTCCATTTGGTGTTTTTGTAAACGTCTTAGGTTGTAGTATTCGCTTATTTTTTGTTCTTCTTCGTCAGAATTATCTTCAATAAACGAATCCATACTGTCGTTATATGAATTTTTGTCGTCTTCGTACATTATTTATTTAAACCTACGCTGTTTAAAATTAGTAATACTAAATTGTCGTAATCTATGCCCATAACTTTTGCTTGAGCCGGTAAATCGCTTGTGTCAGTCATTCCTGGAGAAGTGTTGATTTCCAAGAAATAAGGTCTTTCATCTTTAATCATAAAGTCAATTCTTGAAACTCCTGAGCAACCTGCAGTTTCAAAAGCTTGAACTGATAATTCTTTTATTTCTTCTGTCAATTCTTTTGAAATGTTTGCAGGACAGATGAATTCTGACATACCTTTTGTATATTTTGCTTCAAAATCATACCATTCTGTTTTTGGTCTAATTTCAAGAATTTCTGTTGCAAAAGCTTTGCCGGCTTTTTCCAAAACTCCAACGGTTACAAAAAATCCGTCAATAAATTCTTCGATTAATACGTCATCATTGAACTTGATTGCTTCGTCGTATGCAGCTTGTAATTCATCTTTTGAATTAACTTTTGTCATACCAAAACTAGAACCTTCTGAAACTGGTTTTGTGATGATTGGATATTTTAAATCTTTTGTTTTTTCAAATACGTCTTCGCCCTTTTTAACGAATGCTGATTTTATAAGTGGATAGTTTGTGCAAGTTGAAAGAATTTTTTTAGTGTATTCTTTGTTCATACAAATTGCATTTGCCATAACGCCACAGCCTGCATAAGGGATTTGTAAAATTTCCAAAATTCCTTGTACGCAACCATCTTCGCCGTATTTTCCGTGAAGAGCATTGAATGCGTATTCAATTTTTTCTTCTTTTAATTTTTCTGCTACATTTTTATCTACATCTAGTAATATTGCGTTTTTATAACCTAATCTTTGTAATGCGTTAAGGCAATTTTTCCCAGAACGTAGAGAAACTTCTCTTTCTGATGACATTCCACCGCATAAAACTGCTATTTTTGCATTTTTATCTACTTTTGGTTGTATAGAATATTGCATATATAATCCTCCCTAGATGTTTTTTCTCCAAAAAATTTAACTTCAGGTTCAAGGTTTATCTCGAATTTTTCTAAAACAGCATTGTGCATTTTTAACATTAATTCTAAAACGTCTGTTGAAGTTGCTTTTTGTTCACTGTTTACGATGAAGTTTGCGTGTTTTTCCCATATTTTAGCACCACCAACGGCAAGATTTTTTGCACCTGCTTCGTCAATCAATCTGCCTGCTGAAAAACCTTCTGGGTTTTTGAAAATTGAGCCTGCGTTTGGCATCGCCAAATTTGGTTGATGTGCTTTTCTGAATAATAAATTATTTCTTATTGTTTCTGTGATTTTTTCTTTTGATTCTTTTGCTAAATCGAATTTCGCAGATAAAAGAACAAAAGGCTTTTTCTGCAAAATTGAACTTCTGTAAGCAAAATTTACTGCTTCTTTTTTGATTTCAACAATTTCTTTTGATTGAAGGTCAAAGACTTTTATCCCTACAAGATAATCGCTGATGGCTTGCTTATGTGCAGAAGCGTTCATGTAAATGTTTCCACCAATAGATCCAGGGAAGCCTGCCATAAATTCAAAACCAGTAAGTCCGTGTTCAGTAACTTTTTGAGCAAGCATTGGTCCTTTTACACCGCATTGAGCTTCTACGGTTGTGTCGTTTATGTCAATTCCGTTTAGCATAGATGTTGAAATGACATTTCCTTTTATTCCGTCAGAAGAAATCAATACGTTAGACCAACTTCCAAAGATTAGCGGATTTTTAAGAGTTTTTAAAAGATATGTAAATTCTGCTTCGCTTTTTGGAAAATATAATTTTTCTACATCTCCGCCAATTTTGAAAGATGTAAGATTTTTTACAGGATAATTTTCCTTAACCTCAACAAGCATTAGGCTTTAACCTCGTTTTTTAATGCTTCAAGGTCTTTTCCTAAAGTTGTTATTGTTCCGGCTCCAAGTCCAACTACTGTGTCAGTTGGTTTTAGTTTTGGAATTAATTGTCCTGCGACATCTTGGATTGAACCTTTCAAATATTCACAAGGCGAATATGAAATTAAATCTTTAGCAAATGCATCTCCGTTGATACCAACAATTTCGTCTTCTGATGCTGCGTAAACATCAGTAACGTAAACCATATCTGCATCTTTGAATGCTTTTAAGAAGTTATCCCATAAACCTTTTAATCTTGTGTATCTGTGAGGTTGGAATACTGCAATAACTCTGTTATTAGTTCTTGATTTTAGTGCAGCAAGTGTTGCTTTGATTTCTGTTGGGTGGTGAGCATAGTCATCAAAAATTGTGATATTTGAAAATTCTGCTGTTTTTTGTAATCTTCTACCCATGCCCGTGAAAGTGTATAAATGTGGCTTTACTACTTCCAAATCAACTTCTGATTTGTGTAAACTTGCTATTACTGCAAGAGTGTTATATACATTGTGAACACCTGCCATTTGAGTTTTTATAGAAATTAAAAATTCGCCTTTGTAATAAACCTCAAATGTTGTATCACTTTCAAGTTTAATGTTTTTTGCCATATAATCAGCGTTTTCCAAACCAAATGTTGTGAATTTTACGTTTGGATTTTGTTCGATAAGTTTTTTGTTTCCTTCATTGTCGTTGTTGATTATAACAGTTGCATTTTCTGAAAGATTGCTTAAATACAATTTGAAAGTATTAAGTATTGCTTGCAAACCATCTTCATAAAAATCAAGGTGGTCGATTTCCAAGTTGTTGATAATGCTTATTTCTGGGGCATATTTAACGATTGTTCCGTCGCTTTCATCAAGTTCAGCAACGAAATGATTACCTTTTCCTGCGTTAGAATTTATACCAAATTCAGGAACAATTCCGCCAACAACAAATGATGGAGAAAGGTTAGCTTTTTGCAAAACGTATGCTGCAAGTCCGCTTGTTGTAGTTTTTCCGTGAGTTCCTGAAAAGCCTAAGAAATATTTTTTCTTTTCTTCGCTCAAACCTTTTGAGATTTTTGCAAGCATGTCAGAACGATGTAAAATTTCTAATCCAAGTTTTCTTGCTTTTTTAAGTTCAGGATTAGATTCTCTGATTGCTGTACTTGCAATAACAATGCAGTTTTCAGGTAAATTGCTTTCATCATGTCCGATGTGAATTTTAGCACCTAATTTTTCTAATTCTTCAATATTTCTGTTTCTTTTTATATCTGAGCCTTGAACATCTTCACCTGCTTCTAATAAGTATTTTGCAAGTCCGCTCATTCCTATTCCGCCTATTGCAATAAAATAATATGTGTTTTTCACTATCTAATCTTCCTTTTATTTCTCAATTCTATTTTCTATTTTTTAATTTTAATACAAATATTACAGATAAGAAATTTTTAACATTCTTAAACATTATTTATTCCGTTTACAATTGTTAATAATTATTAAATATATTGAAAATACTGGCAAAAATAAAGTTTTAGCGTTTTTTTAGTATATATACACTGTTAATATGTTATAATGTTATAAATGTAAACTATTGTTACAATATTACATTATAAATTAAAGAATTAATATAATTGTACCGATAATGATACCAAAGGGGTACAGTTAGTTAGGAAAGGTCGAACCTAAGTAAGTTAGATTAAGGAAAAGAAAATGGGTTTAGCAGCGTCACAAGCAAGATTTCTACTTCTATCATCACGTCAAAGTGATGTAGAATTAAGAATGCAAAGCATAACAAACCAAAAGTTAGCTTTGCAACGTAGAAGTGGTGATATTGCAGCAAAATATCAAAGATCATTGAACGCTACAAACTTATATTGGAATGGTGGTCAAGTTAATTATAGTGCCATAACAAATCCTACATCTAATTACTTGGTTACAAATTCTTATGGTGCTGTTGTATTAAATGATACATTAGCTTCATTATTGAATGAACCTGCTTTACCGGCATCAGGTTCAGGTACTGATTTTGAAGCGTTGTATCCAGATGAAGAAAAATTTTTGAAAGCGATTTCTGTTTCTGAAATTAGTGAAGAAGATGCAAAAACTGTAATTAAAGATTATAAAGAAGCAATAAAAGCTCAAGATGAATTAGATAAAAAAGGCGTAGGCACTGGTCCTGTTGCTTTTGGTTATGTAGATAAAGATATTCTTACATCTGGTGTTATTAATAACATGTCATTGTTAGAATATTATAACGATAATACAACTTTTGATCTTTTAGGTAGTGATGACGCTAGCAGAATTCATGTGTCGGAGACTATTGGTGGCAAAGGAATGAGTAGTGATTCCGGTTCGGTTCAAGTTAAGCCTGAAGATTTGGTTAACTATCGTCAACAGTTATCTGCTGCCGCAGGAGCATGTACAGAGATTATTAATGGCTTTTCTGATGCATTGGCGTCTGCTTATTATAAAGAGTTATGTCAAGATGGTGGACCATTGGCTAAAAATTCTGCTTTAGTAACTGCAGCGTGTGAATATGCAAGACAAGCTACTTTAAATCAGTATTTGTATGGTGAATATGATACAGACCCTAATACCACTGAAACAAATGATGATATGCTTAAAAAGTATTCTAACGGTGAAGTTGTTGGTGGACTTCGTCTGTTTGAAATAAATGAAGATGTTATGATGGGTGATGAAGATCATTCAAATAGGTCAGAGCAAGATGAACAGAAGAATTTGAATACTATTGATTTTATTTCTGAAGTTTCTTCTGCAAGTACATCTATGGGTGATCAAGCAACACTTGATGCTGATGTAAAATTAAAAGTTTATTCAAAAGAAATAATTGAAACATATATGAATTATTTCGATATGTATATGGATGCTCATGATGGTGATGAATCTTATACTACCGGTACTCCAAACAAGACTCCAAAAACAAAAACTGTTATCACAGAAAAATTCACTCAGGCTGATGTAGATGCAGAAGAAGCAAGCTATAGGGCAGCAATCAGTGGTGATGATAAATATCATCATAAGACAGTGTTCGATGGTACAAATTATGTACAAGTTTCTATTTCTCCAGATGAAAGTAATGCGATGGTTACTGCAGATGTAGGTGATCATATCGCTATTTGGAAAACTGAACACACAAAAGTTGTTCAAGCGCCTGATGGTTATACATCTAAAAGAGAAGGTGTAGGCGGAAATATTGATCCTGAACTATATGCCGCAACAACATCTTCTACAGCATCTGCTCAAGCTCAATATTATATCAAGTTATACAATGCATTGTGTAAATCTGGCTGGGTAACAGATTCAAAAGTCGGTGATTCAAAATATTTAGAAAATCAATTGATGTATGGAAACTATGTAGTTGGTCAAATGGATAGTTTTACAGAACATTCAGAATTGTCGGTTACAGATTCAGCTCAGTTTACGATAGAAGAAGATAAAAAAGCCGCAGAAAAAGCGAAAGTTGAATATGAAGCCGAAAGAGATAACTTGGCTTATAAAGAAACTTTATTAGACGCTCAATTGGATAGCTTGACAACCGAAAGAGAAGAAATTCAAACAGAAAAAGATAGTGTTCAAGCTCTGATTGATGAGAACGTAAAAAAATTCAAACTCTTTGCATAAACCTTTTCAATTTTGAAAAGGTTTATTTTTTGCTTTGTTTTGTTTGTAATTTTTATTGATAAAAAATTTTTATTAAAATATGTGAAGTTTTTTGTATTATATATCCAATTACTATTGAAATATGCTATAATGTATCAGTCTATATTTTATTTAGGGGTGTGTTTACTATGACGGTCAGTGAAAATTGTACAGATCAAGAATTCGAAAAATTATTAGGAAATTACGATTATAGTTTTAAAAAAGGTGATTTAGTAAAAGGTGTCGTTTGGTCTTATGATTCAGAAGGTGTTATTGTTGATATAGGTGCAAAAACTTCTGCAATCGTTCCTTCAAAAGAAGTCCTTACAGATGCTTCTGCTCCAATTTCTTCAATTTTAGAAAAAGGAAAAGAATACGAATTTTTGATTATCAGAGAAGAAGATGATGACGGAAGATTTGTTCTTTCTCGTAAAAAAGTTGATTTGGCTTATAACTGGAAAGAATTGGAAAAACTTAAAGAAGC
>JAKSUT010000100.1 GCA_024408705.1 bacterium
AGTCATTGAGAACAATAAAACGTCAATCAGAAAGATTATCAAGAATGATTGAAGACTTGTTAGTTGTTCCAGATATTGAAGGCGCAAGAATTGCGACAAAATTAGAACCGTTAGTTTTAAATCAATTTATCGAATCAGCAGCAACTTTGGTTGATTTAGAAGATATGCAATTAATAAATTGTACTGATAATAATTATCCTAAATTTATTGCTGATAAAGATAGATTTGAACAAGTGTTAGTAAATTTGTTTGAAAATGCTAAAAAATATGCACAAGAAGGAACTCCGCTTGTTGTTGATAGTATTGTGAAAGATGGAAATGCACAGATTTATGTTAAAAATCAATGTGAAATAATTCCGGAAGAAAAACTAAATCAATTATTTGATAAGTTTACACGTATAGATGATAAAACTACAAGAACAACAAGAGGTACTGGTTTAGGCTTGTTTATTGTAAAAGGTCTTGTAGAAGCTATGAATGGTAGAATTAATCTTTATTCAAATGAACAAGATGGTTTCTGTGTAGAATTGATATTTCCGCTTGCAGAAAATCAAGAAGGATAAGTTGTAATGAATTTTATGCAACGGGCAATAGAACTTGCTAAAAATGTGGAATTAGATGTTCCTGTTGCGGCATTGATTGTTAAAGATGGAAAAATTATTGCAGAAGCTGTAAATGAGCGAGAAAAAATGAATGATATTTCTTCGCATGCAGAAATAAATGCAATAAAATCAGCAGAAAAAGTCTTGGAAAATTGGCGATTAGATGATTGTGATTTATATGTCACATTAGAGCCTTGTCCAATGTGTGCGTGGGCAATTTTGCAATCAAGAATAAATGCTGTTTATTTTGGTTCGTACGACTCTAATTATGGTGCGTTTGGTTCGGTTATTGATTTAAAAAATATTTCAAATTCAAAAATAAAAATTTATGGTGGTATAAATGAAATTGATTGTGATAAAATTTTAAATGATTTTTGGAAAAAGAAGCGTCAGCATGAATAAAAAGCAATTAGAAAATTTAGTAAAAAAGTACGAAACATCAGATTTTATAAAAGATGATCCTATTCAGTTTCCAAGAAAATTTAAAAATCTTGCAGATAAAGAGTTGGGTGGTTTTATAGCTTCTTTATTTGCGTTTGGAAATAGAAAAGCATTTATTGCAAAACTTGATGAATTATTTAATTTGATGAATTATAATCCGTTGAATTTTATTTTGAATTTTAATTCAAAAAGTTTAAAAGGTTTTAATTATAGATATGTGAAAGATGAAGATGTAATTGCCGTTTTTCAAGTTTTGAAACATCTTTATTTGATTGACAATGGTTTGAGAGTTCTGTTTGAAAATGGTTATAAAAAAAATAAAACAATAATTGGTATGCTTCAATTTGTCGTAGATTATTTTTATGAGCATGCACCCAAAAAAGTTGAAAAAGGTTTTTATTATCTTATTCCTAATCCTAAAAAAGCAAGTGCTATGAAAAGAATGAATATGTATTTGCGTTGGATGGTTAGAGATGGTGAAGTCGATTTAGGTTTATGGGACTTTATTCCAAAATCTGAATTGATAATTCCATTAGATACACATGTCGCAAGTATATCAAGAGAATTGGGATTTTTGAAAAGTTCAAGTAATAATTTTAAAGCAGCATTGGAAATAACTGAAAAGTTGAAAAAATATGATAAAGATGACCCGATAAAATATGATTTTGCACTTTTCGGTTATGATATTGATAAAGAATAGATTTTGGAATTAAATATTTGTGTTATAACATGAAATGTAATTATGAAAGAAATTAACGAACATAAAAAAGGAAAAATGCAGGCGATAGGGCTTGTATTTAGCGAAATAGGTATAGCCCCAATATATGCATTATCAATCATATTTTTGATAATCGCGAACACTCCTGAACAAATTTTGGGCGTGTTGTCGCTTATTTTTTGGTCATTGTTTTTAATTGTCACTGTTCAATACACTTGGTTAGCTTTAAGTCTTAATAAAAGAGGTGAAAGTGGAACAGTTGTATTGTATGATGCAATAAGAAATATGATGAAATCAAATGTTTCAAAATTTGTATTGACAATTTTGGCATTTTTAGGAATTTCACTTTATATGGGTGAAAGTATTCTTACTCCTGCGGTTGGAATCTTGTCATCATTGGAAGGTGTCAGGGTTTTACCAAAGCTAAGCGGAATTTCTACTTATATAATAATGGGAATTGCGCTTTGTATTGTTGTTGAAATTTTTTATATGCAAAAATACACAACGAAATTAGTTTCAAAATATTTTTATCTTTTTACGGCTATTTGGTTTTTGTTGATAGGTGCGTTAGGTGCTTTGTCAATACTTGAAACAAGTTATGTGTTATCAGCGCTAAATCCTTTGATAGGTATTGATTTTTTACTTCATAATGGCGTAAAAAGTTTTATTGTTTTATGCGCAATATTACTTTGTGTATCTGGAACAAAATCTTTGTATGGTGATGTAAGTCATTTGGAAAGAAAATATGTTGTAAGAGCTTGGTATTTTGTATTTTTGATGTTGGTATTAAGCTATTTCGGACAAGGTGCTTTTTTGATGCGTCACCCAGAAGTGAATAATGTCTTTTATTCTTTTGTTTATCAAGATTTTCATATTTTATTTGTACCAATATTGGTATTTAGTTTGTTAATGGTTATAAATTCTTGTAATTCAATGATGTTTGGAGTGTTTACTGTTGTTTTCCAAGCAATAAATACAAGACTTTTACCTTTGCTAAAAGTTGATTACACTTCAAAAAATAAAAATTCACAGATTTATATTGAAACAATAAATTCGGTATTTTTAGTTATGTCAGTTTTATCAATTCTTATTTTAAAAACTGCTAAAAATGCTATATTTGCTTATGGTTTAGCTGTTGCAGGTTGTTTTTGTATAACAGCAATTTTGATGACAGTTATATTTTATTTGAAAAAGAATTATTTTAATTTTACGTTGGCATTATGTTTGCTTGTTGTTGATATTTTCTTTTTATTATCAGCTTTGCCAAAAATATATTTTGGAGCATATATTTCTTGCGGATTTGCATTATTCATATTTGCAATAATGACTTTGTATGTAAGAGGTCAAAAAACGTTATTTCGTTCAATAAATTTGATGGACAGAACTCATTTCTTGGCTCAATACGAACAAGCATATAATGATAGCAATGTTACTAAATTAGAAGGGACTGCGTTATTTTTTGCAAGAGGCGTTGATAGAGTTCCTCCTTATATTTCGCAAACAATGTTTTCAAACAAGATTTTATATTCAGAAAATATGTTTATTCACGTAGAAAAAGATTCTGAACCTTTTGGTTTGCATTATCATTTGGAAAGAGTTTCAGCAGGTTTAAGAATATTGAGAATTTCTGTTGGTTATATGGAATCTTTTAGAATAGAAAAAGTTTTGAAATTACTTCAAATTAATCCAAATGCGATTTTTTATGGTGTTGAAGATATCAGTACAAGCAATCCATTTTGGAGTTTGTTTGCATTGATTAAAAAGATAACACCGTCATTTGTAAGTTATTACAAAATGCCAGTAAATAAACTTCATGGTGTGATAACAAGAGTTACAATGTAAGATTATTTTTCAATGAAAATCATTGTGCTTCTTGGAGAAGCATAGTATTTTTTAGTAACTTTTATTTCTTTACCTTCTTCCACAAAATTTCCTGCAATTTCTGATTCTTCAGCTGTGTCAGCTACCAAGTACCATTGTTTGCCTTCAGTGTTTTTAGGAAGTTGCATACCAATTTTTGTATCGCCTTTGTTGATAATTGTGTAAATTGAAGCTGCAGAGTCGCCGTATTCAGTTCCGTCAATTCTCATTCCTAAGAAGTTGTTGTAAGGAGCATTTAAGTAATTTCCGTCAGCTTCTGTTGCAAAATCTGTGTACCAAGTTACATCTTTTAAACCATTATTATTATGGTCTTTTCCGTCAAAGAAGTTTGAGTTTTGAAGAGCCGGGTGAGCTTTTCTGAATGCAATTGCTTTTTGAACAAAGTCGTGCATATTTTCTTGTTCTTTGCTTAAATTCCAGTTTAGATAATTTCCGTCAGTGTCAAGACAATAAGCATTGTTGTTGCCTTGTTGAGTTCTCATTATTTCGTCACCGCCATTAATCATTGGTGTTCCTTTTGACATCAAAAGAGTTAGGAATGCATTTTTCATTGCTTTTGTTTGACGGTTAAAGTCGTTGAAGTTATCCCAAGAAAGATTTCCATCTCCAGAAGTTCCACCATCAGCGTAGAAGTTTGGATTGTTGTTATATGGGTTGTTGTAGCTGAATAAATCTTTCATTGTAAAACCATCGTGGCAAGCGATGAAGTTTATTGAACGGGTTCTTTCTCCTCCGAAAGCATTTGAAGAACCTGCCATAGCGCAAGCAACTTCTGCCAAAGTTGTTTTTTCTTGGCGGTTAAACATGCTTCTTAAAACATTTCTAAATTTGTCGTTCCATTCACTCCAAGTTTTTGGGAATTGTCCAAGTTGGTATGTTCCATCACCACAACCCCAAGGTTCAGCGATTAAATCAACAGAACCTTTTTTGCCGTCAGGTGAACGTAAATCAAGTTTTTGAGAAATTTTATTTAATGCAGGAGCATTTGTGTTGCTGTAATAGAATCCTTCTTCTCTGCCTTTGCCATTGTTGTAAGCAGATTTTTCTGTTGTGTTGCCAAGAACAGGAGCAAGGTCAAATCTGAAGGCATCAACACCCATTTCTTCTGCCCAATATTTTAATGAATCTGCTACTAAGTTGCTACCAATTTCGCTAGCTGTGTTGAAGTTAGCACCACAACCGCTGTTGTCCCAATAATATTCTCCGTTTTGAGTTGTTTCATAGTATGAGCTGTTGTCTAGTCCTCTCATTGAATATAAAGATACAACATCTTTGTTGTTCCAAGTTCCACCTTCGCCTGTGTGGTTGTAAACAACATCCATACAAACTTTTATTCCGTTATCGTGGAATGCTTTTACCATTTCTTTAAATTCACGAGTTGGACCACCAGCTGTTTTGTCATAAGCATAACGTCTGTTTGGAGCAAAGAAGTTTAGTGTATTGTAGCCCCAGTAATTTTTGTCTTTGTATGCTTCAAAATCATTTTTATCATCGTCAAATTCTTGCATAGGCAAAAATTCAACCATTGTAATACCTAAATCTTTTAAATATTTAGCTTTTAGAGCTGCACCTTTGTATGTTCCTCTGTATTTTTCAGGGATTTTTTCGTCTAGTTTAGAAAAACCTCTAAGGTGAGTTTCGTAGATTACATCTTCATTTATACCACGTTTAGGTTTTATACCTGTATCTGTTTCGTTGTCTAATATAAAAATACTTTTTGGTGCAACTGCGGCACTGTCTTTTAAGTAATTTTCTTGTCCTGTTGCGTAAATTCCACCATTTACGTTCATTTTTTGCATTTTTGGTGAAATTGGGTCGTGGCTTAATTCTTTTGAATATGGATCAGATAGAAGTTTGTTTGGATTAAATCTGTTTCCTTTGGCATCAACGTGTGATTTAAAACCTAAATCTGAACCAGGTTTCCAGTTTTTATCATATTCCCAATTTGGACCCCAAGCTCTGTATCCGTAATATACGGCTTTGTTGTTTTTAATATCCATATCAAGAGCTTGTTGTTCTTTTTTATTTAGTTTAGCTGTCCAGTTGTTTCCGTGTTTTTCCATTTCAACAGTTTTGATAACTTTACCATTAACAGGTTTATCAAAAATGTATAAGTTTATGTGTGTTGCATTTTTTGAAGCAACGCCGAAGTTTAGGGTTTCTGTTTTCATATCAAAACTTGCACCAAGAGGAGCAACTTTTGAAGCCATGTTTATTCCAGCAACAATTCCGCTGCAAGCGGCTAATGACATTAAACCGGCTTGTTTTGTTGTGATAGGGTTTGTCGCAAGAGTTTTAGCAGCTTTTTGTGCTGCAATTTTCGTTGTATCTTGTACAACGTTTACGACAGGATTGGTTATTTTAGAAATATTAACCAATTTTGCTAACTTCACACTTTCTTTATACACACTAAACTATACATATATATA
>JAKSUT010000101.1 GCA_024408705.1 bacterium
TGACATAATATGAGTACAGATTTAAGTGTAGTCGAAACACTAAATAGCAAATAATTTAATTAACATTACCCCCAAAACATATAAACTCCTAAATATAAACACTAAAAAGAGACCATTAGGATGCAGAAAACGACCCACTCGATTTTTAATTGAGTGGTTTTTTTTAGCTTTAAATACTGGGTTGTAGCGGTGCTAAAAGGTTAAAAGTGTTTGAATTAGAGTAAAAAATACACTTAATAAGCTAATTTTTGCTGATTTTACTACTATCTTTGTAGAAAAAATGAAAATTTTTGCTTAAATTTAGCTAAATTTTTGTTTTAATAAAATTTATTGCGTCATTTTTTGTCAAAATATTTCCACAAAGTTGTTCTTCTTTTAGTTCATTTATTATTTGACCAAGTTTAGGTGATGGTGAAAGATTAAACTTTTGCATTATTTCTTCGCCATCTATGAGTTTTGGTAGAGGTTTTAGTGTATCTTTTTTTGCTAAATACAAATTTAATAGGTTTTGTAAGTTTTTTAAATTTGTATTAACCATTTCATCTGTAATCGCTTCTCCTCTTGCAGAAAGCCTATCTGCCATAGCAAGATAAATTACATCTATCAAATTGTTTTCCATTTTTCTTATAAAGCGCATGAATGTTTTTTCAGTTGTGTCTTTTGATTCTACGATTTGTGCTGGGTGAATGTGATGTTTTATCATTGCTGAAATATAAGCAATTTGTTTTTTCGAAAATTTCATTTCTTTTAAAATTGTTTTGCTCATTCTTGAACCGATTTCGTCGTGTTTGATAAATCTGTGTCTCCCTGTATCTTCTTCTATTGTCCAAGTTGATGGTTTTCCGATGTCATGCAAAAAACCAGAAAGTTTAAGGTGTGAAAGTCTTGTGTTACCGCCAAAATCTATTAAATCAAAATGTTCTTTGATTTCTTTTGGTGCTTTTTTATAAAGCAATTCTAATTGGTTTACTGTTTCTATCAGATGACCTATCAAAGGTAGATGATGATGTGAATTTGGCGGAATTTTTCGCACTTCTTTCATTATTGGAAATAAAATATCAACAAGTCCGATTTTATCCATTTGTTTAATTGCTATTGAAGCATTTTGTCCGTTGAAAAGTTTTAGAAGTTCGTAATTTATTCTTTCTTGAGAACAATTTGTTATTAAATTGAAATGTTTTTTTGCTAAATCTTTTGTATTTTGTTCTATTTCAAACCCTAAAGATGCGCAAAATCTAAAAATTCTCAAAATTCTAAGCGGATCATCTATTATATTTTTTTCAGAAATAGTTTTGATTTCTTTTTTTTCTAAATCTTTTAATCCGTTATTAATGTCTAATATTTCTAATGTTTTTAAATTTACTGCAATCGAATTTATTGTGATATCGCGTCTTTTTAAATCTTCTATAATATCTTTGCCTTCACATTGGGCTATATCGATATAATTTATTTTATCTTTCAATACTAAGCGATAAATTTTATTTGTTTCATCTAGTGGAACAAATGTTGCATTAAGTTTTTGGGCTAAATCTTTTGAAAAAAAATCGGCATCAATGTTTTCTGTAATTATATCTTTATCGTAATTTTCTTTATCAAAATAAAAATCTCTGATTGCTCCGCCTACAAGATAAAAATTACCTGTTGGTGGAAGGTTATTTACAATTTGTGTTAGTAAATTATCTTTTTTTATTTTTTCTATTATGTTTTTCATAAAACAATATTTCCTAAGGCTGTTATGACAGCGGTTTCTGCTCTCAATATTAAATCACCAAGTGTTAGAGTTTTTAATTTGTTTGAATTTTCAAAATATTCAAATTCTTCTTTTGAAAAACCGCCTTCAGGTCCAATAATTACAAGAATTTTTTCATTGTTGTTTATTGGAAATTTTGCAAGCTCTTCTTTTAGTTTGAATTTTGCACGGCGTTCTGTGAAAGCATAAATTCTGTCAAAAGATTTGTTTTCAATAAGTTCTTTTATAGTAGTTAGTTCAAAACAAGTTGGAATGTTTGCTCTTTCACATTGTTTAGAACTTTCATACATTATTTTTTGCCATTTTGAAATTTTTTGTTCAATTACAGATTTTTTCAAAACGCAATTATCTGTAAATATTGGGTAAATCCCAGTGACACCAAGTTCGGTTGCTTTTTCGATAATGATATTTTGAGCATCACTTCTTAGGGGGCTTTGCGCAAGATATAGTTCAAATTTTAAAAATCTTTCAGAAGGATATTTTTTATTAATATCGACAATTATTTCTTTTGAAGTTATGTCGTTTACTTTTCCTTCGTACTGAACTTGATTTTCGTCAATTAATAATATATTTTCACCGATTTTTATACGTAAAGATTTTGCTATATGTGTATAATTTTCTTTGTCACAAATAGATATTTTATTATTTTGTACGTTTTGAGATTTTATAAAAAAATGTGGCATTTTTATTCCTACAACATTTGGTTGATTTTTATCTGCTTTAAATATTATCTCAAAAAACATATTTCATCAATGTTTTGGCTAAAAAATATTAGTTTTTTATTATATTTATTATTAAAGTTATTTTTTTTAAAGTCGTTTCTTAAAATATAAAATTAATTGGGTAATAGAGGTTTTTTATTATGATGAAATTTGAAACAGGTGCTACAAGAATAAAATTACAATGGTTTTTGGATGACAATTCAAATGCGTATAATCATTCAATGAGTCAAATTTCTTCAGGAAACAAATATTTAGATGCAAAAGAAGCTCCTGTAAAATATAAACAAGCTCAAGGTTTTTCAAACAAAGTTTTATTAAACAAAAATTTAAAAAATTATATTGAACTAGGAAATGACATAATGACACAAGTTGAATCTTCTGAAACTTTAATCTCAGATGGCATTTCAAAGATTTATGACTTAACATTGCAAGCATCAAATGAAACTTACACAAATGATGATTTGAACGGTATTTTAAAAGAAATCAAATCTATTCTTAGTTTTATTGATTCAACTGCTGACAATGCAACTTTTCAAGGTAGAAAATTGCTAGACGGAACTTGTAATAATTTATTTATTCAAATGAGTGATAGATCAGGCGATACTTTTGATATTTCAAATTGTACTCTTGATTGTCATACTACCGCTCTTGGAATAGATATTCCAGAAGATTTTGATATAACAAGTTGGACAAAAGAATCAAAAGCCGAATATTTAACAAAATTAAAAGCTGCATCAGAAACTATGACTCATAATATAACTCTATGTGGTGCAAATTCTATGAGATTGGATAATGCAGCACAAATGGCGGATAGTAAAGCAGTTTGTTATTCAGATGCAAAATCTGCTATTTATGACGCAGATATTGCTGAATCTTGTGCAGAAATGGTTTCTCACCAAATTGCGCAACAAGTATCTGTTTCAATCTTAAATCAAGCAAATGCTTTGGTAGAAAACGCATTCAGATTGCTTCAACCAAGTAGATAATCAAAAATTTTCCAGATAGGTTTTTTAAGTTCTTCTATTGTTTTTTCTTCATCAAGCTCTAGCGTAATTGTTGGAATATTTCTTTCAACTCCACAGTAGTTTCCAAAACTTCCTGGGGTTGGATAGCCTATGTCGTTTGATGTTGGATAGCCTATAATTTCAGATATTTTTTCTGCAATTTTTTCGGCTGGTCCGTCATAATTAACAACTTTGTATGGTGCGTGTAAACTTAAAATTACATCAGGTTTATATTCTTCAATAATTTCTATCATGAATTTTGTTTCAATTTCTGAAGCTGGTTCTTTGCCACCGAAATATTCCGGGTTATCAGCTAAAATCCAATTTTTTGTTGGAAAATTTCTATTTAAATCTACGCCGTTTGAATTTTGTCTTTTATTTCTGTTGTAGCCGTCTGGATTTAGACAAGGTATAAATAAAACTCTGTTTTCTCCGTTGTAAATTAGGTTTTCAAGGTATGTTTCAATGAGTTCTTTGCCTTGAGGTTCTTCACCATGAAAAACACCAATAATAAGTATAGTTTTATCAAATGGAGTTTTTATATCTCCAAAAAGTTTTATTTCGCGGCCTTCTGCACTTTTAGTTATTTTTATAATTTCTATCATTATTATTCCTGTATTGTTGCAAGTTGATGTTTTTCAAGTAATACCATCAAAATTGAAATATCAGCAGGTTTTACTCCGCCTATACGTGAAGCCTGCGCAAGTGTTGTTGGTCTGATTTTTTCAAGTTTTTCTTTTGTTTCAGAAGAAATTTGTGTAATTTGTTTGTAATCAATGTTTGACGGAATTTTGATTTTTTCCAATTTTGCTGATTGGTCAATTTGCATTTGCTGACGTTTGATGTATCCGTCATATTTAATCAAAATTTCAACTTGTTCTGTTACGTCTTTTGATAAATTTAATTCTTCTGTTTTTTTATCAACTTGTTTGATTAAGTTATAATCAACATTAGGACGTTTTAATAATTCTAAAAGTTTTATACCTCTATCAAGTTTTTCTGTTTTGCCATCAAAAATTTTATTTACTTCTTCTGCGCGTTCCATAGGAATTTTATCTATTGCAAGTCTTTCAAGTTCATTTTTAATTGCGTTTTGTTTATTCGTGAAAACTTCAAATTGAGCATCATCAATTAATCCTATTTTGTGTCCGATAGGAGTTAAACGTGCATCAGCATTGTCTTGTCTTAATAATAATCTATATTCAGAACGTGATGTTAGCATTCTATATGGGTCTTGAATATCTTTTGTAACTAAATCATCAATCAAAGTTCCTATGTATGATGAACTTCTTGAAAGCTCAAGCATTTCTGAATGATTTAGGTAGTTATAAGCATTGATGCCTGCGATTAAGCCTTGAGCGGCTGCTTCTTCGTAACCTGATGTTCCGTTGATTTGTCCTGCGTTGAATAAGCCTTTTACAAGTTTTGTCATCAATGAATGTGTTATTTGAACAGCTGGAATGTAATCGTATTCAACTGCATAGGCAGGTTTTATAATGTGACAATTTTCAAGTCCCGGAAGTGAACGAAGCATTTTAAATTGAACTTCGTGAGGTAAACTTGTTGAAAAACCTTGAACATAAACTTCATAAGTGCTTAACCCCTCTGGCTCGATAAAAATATGATGTGATGGGTTTGAAGCAAATCTAACAATTTTATCTTCAATAGAAGGACAATATCTTGGACCTACACCATGGATTAGCCCTTGATACATAGGTGATTTATCAAGGTTTTCTTTTATTATTTTGTGCGTTTCTTCTGTTGTATGTGTTAAATAACAAGGAACTTGTTCTCTTATAGGTCTATTGGGTCTGAAAGAATAGAAGTTTAATTCTTTATCTCCGGGTTGTTCAATCATTTTTGAAAAATCAATTGTTCTTCTATCAATTCTTGCAGGTGTACCTGTTTTTAATTTTTTTACGGTAAATCCTAATTTTGCAAGACTGTCAGAAAGTCCTATTGCTGGCATTTCTCCCAATCTTCCTGCATCATAAGATTTTAGTCCGACAAATATTTTTCCTGAAAGAGATGTTCCAGTTGTTAAAATAACAGTTGGGGCGAAATATTCTATTCCGTATCTATCAACAACACCACGAACTTCATCTTTTTCAACGATTAATTCTGTTACACAAGTTTGTTTAAGATAAATGTTTTTGTTGCTTTCAATAAGGTTGCGCATAAAAGCCATATATTGCTTTTTATCAGATTGAGCTCTTAATGCTCTAACTGCAGGTCCTTTTGAAGAATTTAACATTTTCATTTGAACATAAGTGGCATCTGCTGCAATACCCATCGCACCGCCAAGAGCGTCAATTTCTCTAACAAGTGTAGATTTTGCAGGGCCTCCAATAGCTGGGTTACAAGGCATAAGTGCAATATTATCAAGGTTAAGAGAACATAAAAGAACTTTTAAACCTAAATTTGCGCAAGCAAGAGCCGTTTCACAACCTGCGTGTCCTGCTCCAACTACAATAGTATCAAACTTGTTTTCTAAGTAATCCATAATATAATTATATTATGAAAAAAATATTTACAACTTTATTATTTTTGTTATTTTTTGCAAATCTTCAAGTT
>JAKSUT010000102.1 GCA_024408705.1 bacterium
GAAAAAAATATTTACAACTTTATTATTTTTGTTATTTTTTGCAAATCTTCAAGTTTTTGCGCAAGAAAAAATTTTAGAATCATCAGTTACTTTTAACTGGTTAAATACCTCAAAATCTCAAATAGAATCAGATATAAATGAAGTTAGAGATTTATTGTTTAACGAAGGTACTGTCTTAAAATATGATAAAGCTGCATTCAAAGAAGAAAATATAAAAGAATGGAAAAATAAAAATTATTTAGAAGATTTTGATGCGATAAGAAAAGGTAAAAAAGAAGATAAAGATAGATATTTATGCGGTTTTTATTGGAAAAATCTTATGGTTGCTTATGGTATTCAATATAAGTCAAAGATGGAAGTTGTTTATTATTATGACGCTATGGGAAATTTAAGATGGCTTGATAAAGTTTCTTCTGCTTTTCCAAAATATCCATATTGGTCTTATCAATATGATAGAACAGGTAAAATGGTTGCTGCTTTTTATAATTTGTCGGGTGATGATCAATATATTTTCACCCCTGATAAAAAATTTAAAGGTCGCTGGTATAAAGAATATATGTATGATGAAAATGCAAAAATAAGAATGAAACGTTCTTATTGGTAAATTTATTGAAAAAGAAAAAGAGCCGAAGCTTTCGCTTCGGCTCTTTTTCTTTATTATTTAAATATTATCTTCCGAATAATTTTTTGAAGAAACCACCTATTGCTTTTACTACTTTTGCTCCTGTTTCAACTACTTTAACAGCAGCTTGAGCAACGTATGTTACCGCTTGTACTGTTACATCAACAACTGTTAATGCAGCAGTTGCAACGGCTTTTACAACAGGTCTGTCTGCATATACGTCAGATACAACATCTTTTGCATCACTAAGACTATTATGTGCAATTTCTCTGACATCTACAATCAAATCATTTGTTTTTTCTGTTGTGTCAATAACTTTATCAACAGTTGGTTCGTCAGATTGCCATATTTCATGAATTTCATCAGCTGTTTGAACAAAATCTTGAGCGGCTTCACCTGCTGTTTTAGCGAAGAAAGAACCGATATTTTTAAATTTTTCGCTTATAAAATCAATCATGTCTGTGTATAAGTCATAACATCCACTCCAGAATTGACTACTTGCAACTCTATTAGCAGTAGCTGAAGATTTTTGGACTTTTAATGTACCAGGTGTTGTAAATCCATCAGATTCTGAGCCTTTGCCGAATAGATTAACAATAAGGTCGTTGATAACTGTAGATGCTGATTTAGATGTAAATGTTTCATCGTCATCTATAGCTCTGTTTAATGTGTCTTTTTCTATTGTATTAACAACATTTTGATTTGCTAATGCGTTGTTAAGAATTTCTGCAAGTTCTTCTTTTGTTCCATTAGATTTTTGAACATTATTAAGTAATTCGTTATACCAAACTTTAAAATTGTTGTATTCGTCACTTGTTATTGAATTATTGAATTTTCCATTGTTACAAGCAGAATCTTTTGGCATACCTGAAATTGGATTGAATTCACATTGAGTATAGAAAAAGTCCATTCTAGCATTTAATTTGTCTAGATAAAAAAGAGTAAGATCTTTTGCATTAGTAATTACACTTGATGTGACTGAAGAAATATCATCTGTTGGACTTGTAATCAAGTCTTTAACATCTATATCAACAAGTGCTACGTTTTTATCTATATCACCATAAACGGCTTTTGTTAATGCGATAATTGCTTCGATTTTTTCAGCGTTTGTTGCTGTAGGGTAATCTTTTGCATCTTTATAAACAGTTGCTGCAATTGCATTAATTACATTAGGTTTAAGAGCTAATGGACCAGCAGGATGTTCAGGAATAGTTTCATGGCTAGTTGTTGCTTTACTTGTGCAAGATAAAGCGTCTTCATTGCATTCTTTCTTTTCAGCTTTAGCAGAATCTCCAAAACTACCTGATGGATTTGTTTCTATACCATTTTGTATATTACCCATAGTAATAGTCAAAGAACTACCAAGTGTAGTGACATATTGGTAATTAGAAGAAAAATCAAGACAGTGTTTGTCGGTGTCTTTTGTCATTTTTGTACAGATATGAGTTTCACCAGTCATGATTTCTAGAGCTTTTGCCAAATATGCAATGTCGTTTGCTCTAGTTTCTGCATTAGTTGCTTCAATAAGTTCAAGTGCCATATTGTTAGCTTTTCGTCTCATCATTTCCAAACCTTGAGCACCCATGGTTTGAACTTCTATTTGAGAATTTGCATAATCTCTGTTTTCAGCAGTATAATTTGCTGTACTTCCACCGTCAAAAGATTGACGCATATTAGTGTTCAGAGTCGCATTTCTAATGTTGTTGTAAAAAATCATTGTTCCTAGTGCGACAACAACTACAGAAATTCCAATAAGTATTGCGATTTCTGTTGAAGATGCACCTTTCCAAGCCATCTTTTTCATCTATTATCTCCTTTTCTAATGCAGAATATATTCATATAATTTATAATAAAATCGGCAAGTTTTTTAAAAACTTTAATAAATATGAACTTTTATAACAAAAAAAATAAAAAATTATAATATTTTTTATAAAAGTTTATTTAAGTTTATGCAAAAATAAAAAAAGAGAGCGATTATGTCTGATAATAAATATAAAAAATGTTTTTCAATTATATCTAATGAATTAAGCGAATTTGAGAAAGTCTTAAATGTAAATTTTTCAAATAAGTCTTTTGCTAATGATTTAAATGATTTTATTTCACGTTCAAAAAAAATAAGATTTTTGGTTTCAATTTTGCTTTTAAAAGCTTTTGATAAATATATTCAAACAAAACATTTAGAGAATTTGGCAAATGTTGAATTATTGCATAATGCGACATTGCTTCATGATGACGTTCTTGATAAAGCAATGACAAGACGTGGAAAAAAGTCTTTTAATTTATCTCATGGCAATAATTTTGCTATTTTATCAGGTGATTATTTGTTTTCAGAAGTTATAGAAAAAATTATTGAATTTAAGTCAAAGACTCTGCAAAAAATGTATTCAGATGCTATAAAAACTCTTATTACAGGTGAGATTGAGCAGAATTATAGTAAATTTAAAATTTTAGAAATTGAAAAATATATTGAAAAATCACGTAAAAAAACGGCGGCATTATTTGAACTTGCTATAAATTCAAGTTTTGTTCTGTGTGGCAAAGATTGTTCAAAAGATGAATTAGAGCAAGTAAAAGAATTTTCAAAAAATTTTGGAATAGCTTTTCAAATTTGTGATGATTTAAAAAATTATAAACAAAATGCAAGTTCTCAAAGTGATTTAGAACAAGGTATTTATACTGCACCAGTTATATTTGAATATTTTTTATGTACACAAAAGAATATAAGTGATATAATTAAATCAAAAAGTTTAATCGGGATAGAAAAAACAGAAGCTTTAATAAATTATTATTTTGAGCAAGCACTAAAAATTATTGAAATGAAAAATAATGTTTATTCCGATGGGTTGAGAGATTTGGTAAGTTTAATAAAAGAGTAGATTTAAATGAAAATAACAATTAGACCAAGCAGGAACTTTAAAGAAGGCTTAATCGAAGGCGTGCAAACTTTATTCTTTGTATTGCTGTTCGTTATTTTAATTAGATATTTTATAGGCGAAATTCGTTGGATTCCATCAGGTTCTATGCGCCCAACATTAATTGAAGGTGATAGAGTTTTTGTAGAAAGGGTTTCAAGATTTTTTGAAGAACCAAAACGTGGTCAAGTTTGGGTATTTTATCCTCCATTTGAAGAATTATCAAATAAACCTTGGCCGTTGTTTAAACGTCTTACAGGACTTTGGTGTAAAGATATTGCATATATCAAAAGAATAATCGGCATGCCAGGTGACAAATTTTTGATAAGACATTCAAAAGATGATAAATATTCAATAATAATCAATGGTGAAGAATTAAAAGAACCATATATCATGGATGATTATGATTATATTCCTTGTCGTACAGGAATGCTTTGTGGACCATTTACCGTTCCGGAAGGTCATTATTTTATGATGGGCGACAATAGAGGAAATTCTCAAGATAGTAGATTTTGGGGATTTTTACCAAAAGAAAGACTTATTGGTCAAGCAGTAGTTATGTTTTGGCCAGTTACAAGAATAAAAAAATTAAACCATAACTATTAAACTCTTGCTATTTAATAATGTTTGTGTAAAACTTGTTTTTGCAGAGGTTGAAGAAACTGAAGCGAAAATTAAATAGAAATTATGCCAAGGTAGCTCAGTTGGTGAGAGCGCACGGCTCATACCCGTGAGGTCGAGAGTTCGAATCTCTCCCTTGGTATTTTTTTATGCTTAATTTAAGGGTAATTCGCCGTGCGCGGTTTTATCAAACCCAATCGAAACTCATTGTCATTCGTTTCTCTTGAAGCGCACAAGCTCCCTCTCACAAAAACGATACTCAATCGTTTTTGTTCGGCACAGTCCGTGAGGTCTCGGGGGGTAAATGATTTTTAAATCTCTTTCTTTTGTTTTTTTTGTGTGCGAAGCCGGTGTCGCTTGAAAATTTGTATTTTTTTATTCTTCCCCACTATTTCCCCACCCAATCAATTTGAATGAAAACAAATCAAAAAAATATGTGTAAATTAAACATATTTTTGTTGAAATTGTTTGTTTTTAATTCTGATAAAAAATTTTTTTATAAAATTACGTAAAATTAAAATCAAGATATTATTATGTTTTAGGCTGTGTTTATTAAGAATTGTTAATCTTTATCTCCAAAATGTTACCACGGGGAACTTACTAATTGCGAGGTACATTTCAGAGAGGTAACAACAATGAGCACATCAATCAACAACAGAAATTTTTTGGAACTTTACACACAAAATGGTTTTAATCCTTTTTTAAAAGTGATTAAACCTAAAAAAGCAGAAGAAAGTGAAGTAGTTAAATTATTAAATTTGAATTCTTCACAAGAGTCAAGAAAAGAAATCAAAGAAGCTCTTAAAAACGTAATTAAATTAAATGTAGTGAATAATGAAAAACAATTTGATATGAGCAATGTTCAAATGGGTGTCGCAAATTCTGATGCTGCACAAACTAGTGAAAAAAGCACAATGAAAAGTGGTCTTGGTTTAGGTGCAAGAGAAGTAATAACAAAATTACTTAATGATTTGATATCAAAAGGACTTAATAAAGTAGCTAATTGGATTTGTACTAAATTGGGAGGTTTAACAAAAGTTACACCTGCAACAATTATACAAACATTAATTGGTGTAGATTTTGAAGAAGATGGCTATGCTATGAAACAAGGTGCCGTATCAGGTAAAGGCGGCGATTTTAAACAAGGATTTAAAAATTTAATTGATAAGATTAAAAAATCATTTGATAGTGCAACAGGATTTTTCTCAGGATTCAAAGCAGGTTTTTTAGAAACAATAAACTTTCTTCCAAATTTGGGATCAATGGCAATTACTAATGCAATGAAATATGTAGGAAAATTTTTGTCAAAAATTCCTAAAGTTGGTAAAGATATTGCTGCCTTTTTAGGTTCAACATTAGGCTTTGGTGGCAAATTGTTAAATACTGTTGGTGATACAGTAGGCGCATTATTAACTGGCGTAAAAGGCATTGGCAAGGCTATTAAATGTATTTTTACAGGTAAATTTGACCAACTAAAAGGTGTATTTAAAGAAGCTGGTGAAAAATTCAAAAAAAATGGACTTTCAATCAGAGACAAAGCTGTTGAATGGTGGAACGATCTTAAAAAAGTCGGTAAAACAATTGGCAGCGGTATTAAAACAGTAGCTCAAAAAGTCGGCGCAGGTATTAAAAATGCCGCAAAAAAAGTTGGCGAAGGTATCAAAAACGCAGCCAAAAAAGTCGGTGAAGGCGTTAAGAATGTAGCCAAAAAAGTTGGCGAAGGTATCAAAAACGCAGCCAAAAAAGTCGGTGAAGGTATTAAAAAAGTTGGCAAAAAAATAGGCGGTTTTTTCAAAAAATTATTTGGTAAAAAATAAAGAATAAATTATATATTTAGGAAAAAGACTTACAATTTTTGTAAGTCTTTTTTTATGCTTTTAAAT
>JAKSUT010000103.1 GCA_024408705.1 bacterium
ATTGTGTCTGTCATTAAGAAAACTTTTTTGCCTTGATCTCTAAAATATTCACAAACGGTTGTTGCTGTGTGCAAACATTTTTGTCTGATAAGAGGTGGTTGGTCACCAGTTGAAACAACAAGTACGGATTTTTTCATCCCTTCTTCGCCAAGTGCGTCTTCAACAAATTCTTTTACTTCCCTTCCACGTTCTCCGATTAGCGCAACGACGTTTACGTCTGCATCTGAATTTCTTGCAATCATACCAAGTAGTGTACTTTTACCAACTCCAGAACCAGCGAAAAGCCCCATACGTTGTCCGCAACCAAATGTTAAACAAGAGTCTATTGCTCGAACACCTGTTGAAAACATTTCAGTAATAATTGGACGTTCAAATGCTCCAGGTGGTGGACCATCAATATCTCTCCATTCTGCGCCTATTGTTTCAAGAGGTTTGCCGTCAATAGGTTCTCCAAGTGGATTTATAAGTCGTCCTAACAAGAAATCACCAACTGGAACGCTTATTGAATGTCCTGTTGTTGTAACAAGACTTCCTTGACCAATTCCTGCTCCATCATATAAAAGTAAAAGTTGAGCGACATCACCTTTGAACGCAACAACTTCGGCAGGTTTTTTTTGTCCGTCATAGGTTTCAATGTAGCACAAATCGCCGATTTTCAACCCTGGAAGTTTTACTTCAACTGTCAAACCTAAAAGTTTTGATACTGAGCCTTTGAATTTAAAAAGTTCTGTCGAATCAAGAGTTGATTTTACTTTATATTTTAAATTATCCATTGTATTTTGGATATTTTCTTCAGACATTAAAACCTCTTACAAATTGTCTATTCCTAATTATTTTAACATATTTTTAACAAAAATCATTTTTTTAACATTTATGGTAAAATTTTATAAAAAAGAGGGGTGAAAAATGACAATAAAACCTTGGACAGAATATTTTATGGATTTAGCTAAAACTTGCTCAACACGTTCAAATTGTTTGAGAGCGAATGTTGGTGCGGTTATTGTTGGAGAAGATAAAAAAATAAAAGCGACCGGATATAATGGAACACCATCAAAAGTTGAGTCTTGCGCTGAAAGAGGTGAATGTTTCAGAGTAAAAAATAATATTGAATCTGGTACACGCTATGAAACTTGTCGTTCTATTCATGCTGAACAAAATGCTATAATTCAAGCAGGTCAAGACAGATGTCAGAATGCTACTATGTATATTTGGGGACATCAAATGATTTGCATTTTATGTAAAAGATTTATTGTTCAATCTGGGATAAAAGATGTTTATTTGCAAAAAGATGAAAATTCACCTATAAAATATGTTACAGTTGATGAAATTAGAAAAGAGTTAGATGAACAAGCTCAAGAGGTTTGTTAGGATATGAAAAAAACACTTTTAGTTGCAGGTGGCGCAGGTTATATTGGTTCTCATACGACAAAACATTTATTGCAGCAAGGTTATGATGTTGTTGTTTTAGATAATTTGGTTTATGGTCACCAAGAGGCTGTTTTAACTGAAAAGTTTGAAAAAGTTGATTTAAAAGATAAAGAAAATCTTGATAAAGTTTTTAAAAAATATAATATAGATGCGGTTATTCATTTTGCTGCATATACTTATGTTGGTGAAAGTGTTACTTCTCCAAGCAAATATTATTGGAATAATGTAGTAAATACTTTGAATTTGCTTGATACTATGCGAGAAAATGATGTTAAACATATCGTTTTTTCAAGCACTTGTGCAACTTATGGAAATCCAAAATATATGCCGTTGGATGAAAAACATTCTCAACAGCCGATAAATCCTTATGGTAAAACAAAATTCATGATGGAACAAATAATGGAAGATTATGAAAATGCGTATGGATTTAAGTATGCGGCTTTGAGATATTTTAACGCAGCAGGAGCTGACAAAGATGGTCAATTAGGTGAAAGTCATAATCCTGAAACACATTTAATTCCGTTGGTTTTGAAAACTATCAAAGGTGAAAGAGATAATATTACTGTGTTTGGAACGGATTATGATACTCCGGATGGAACTTGTATTAGAGATTATATTCATGTTGAAGATTTGGCAAATGCGCATAGATTGGCATTAGAAAAAATAATTTCTGATAACAAAACTGTTAAACTTAATTTGGGTACAGGAATTGGAACTTCTGTAAAAGAAATTATAGATGCATCAGAACGTGTTACAGGTAAAAAAGTTTCAGTGAAATATGGCGAAAGAAGAGCTGGTGATCCTTCTCAACTTTTTGCCGCAAATGATGAAGCAAAACGAGTTTTGAACTGGATTCCAAAATATACAAAAATAGAAGATATTATAGAAACTGCATGGAATTGGGAAATAAATAAAAAATTCTAAAAGTTTTTTTGCTTAATATTTTTCAATAATTTGACCTTGTTTTATCATGTAATATAATAAAGGATATGGGATATAAGAGATTAGGGAAAATAAATACAATCGTATTTATAATATTGTTGAGTATGCTAATTGCAGCACCATCATCTTTTGCAAATGACGCAAAAGATGTTTCTAATGCTGTAGATACTAAAGTTACGACAAAAACAAAAGCTGTAAAAAAAGTTGATAATGAAGTAAAAAATACAAAAACTGCTCCATTAAAATCATTTTTTGCAAGATTTACACGAAAGAAAAAAGCATCAAATATAAAAGAAACAATACTAGTTCAACCAGCAGTTCAACAAGGTGATATTGTTTATAATATTGATGATTGTGTGAAAATAGGTATTAAGAACAGTCATACTTTGAAAAATAAATTAAATAATGTTAAAGCATTGAAAAATGATATTGGTATTGCTCGTTCAACATATTTCCCAACTTTTTCAGCAGGTGTTGGCTATAATTATAAATACTCAAAAGAATTTGGCGATAGTTCTGATTCAATGAATTCAAGCGGTATTGGAGTAAATGCGAAAATTTCAGAAACCATTTGGGATTTTGGTAGAACTACTGCAAGAATTAATATGGCAAAATTCAGCGAACAAGCAGCTGAATATGAATATCGTTCAGCAAAACTTGGTTGTATATTTGGCGTAAAGCTTGCTTATACTTATGTGTTGGCTGCAAAATCAGCATCTGATGTTTGGGTTCAAACTGTAAAAATTAACCAATTAAACTTGGATAGAACAAAGGCTATGTTTGAAGTTGGTTTGAAATCTAAAATTGACGTTGTAAATGCTGAATCAAAACTTACAGAAGCTCAAATTTCTTTATTAGAATCAAAAAATGCTTACCAAAATGCATTGATTTCGTTGAATACAAGCATGAATTATGTTAATGCTCCTGCTTATTCAATTGTTCCAACTGAAAACTTTAATATTGGTGGTTCAAATGTAGTTAAAAACGAAATTGATGTTTCGTTTGATAAAAAGAAAATTACAGAAAACGGATCAAGTACAGGCTTTAAAGATGGTGCTATTTTTACAACTGGTATTGAAAAAAGTGGTATTATAAGTTCTTATAAATTAGAACCATATACTGCAACAATGCAAGAATCTATAAATACAGCATTTCAAAATCGTTCTGATTTAAAAGCAATGAAATTGGTTGCAAAAGCTTCTGAAGAATCTTTAAAAGCTATTAAACGTAGTTATTATCCATCTTTGAATGCAACAGGTAGTTATTCATTAACAAAAAATTCTGATGTAGGTTCAAATTCAATTGGTATTTATGGTGGTTTAGATTTACCAAATATCAATGCTATGTCATTGAAACATCAAATTGAACAAGGTAAAGCATATTTAGATATTGCAAATACAAATGTTGAAGAATTAGAAAATGAAATTTTTTTCCAAATTCAATCTTTGTATGTTGATATGAAACAAATCGAAGAAAAAATACCTCTAATGCGTCATAAAGTTCAAGTTGCACTTGAAAATTTTGAACTTGCAGATGGTAGATATGCAGTTGGTTTAGGTAATTATCTTGAATTACAAGAAGCATTGACTGATTATAATAATGCACAATTATCTTTTGTAGAATCAGTATTTTCTTATAACAAAGCAAGATTTGCTTTAGAAAAAGCAATGGCTATTGCACAACCATATTAGGATTTTAGAATATGTTTAATAAAAGAAATTTAATAATCGGTTTAGTTGTTATTTTAGGTTTGGTTTTTCTTTTTATCCCAAAAGGTAAAAATTCAAAATATATTACAGTTCCTGTTGAAAGAAAAACTATTGTTCAAACGGTAGAGGCTTCTGGTACTGTAAATCCTGTTGAAACAGTTAGTATTGGTTCTCAAATTTCTGGGATAATCAAAAATATTTATGTTGATTTCAATTCAGAAGTCAAAAAAGGACAATTGCTTGCAGAGATTGATCCTGCTATTTCACAAGCCCAAGTTGATCAAGATATGGCAAGTTTAAATTCTAAAAAAAGTAATTATAAAAAGGCAAAAGCAACATTAGATTATAATCTTGAAAATTATAAAAGATATGAAAAATTATATAAGAAAAATTATGTTTCAAGAGATGAAATGGAACTTGCAAAAGCAACATATTTAGCTCAAAAAGCTACTGTTGATGCTGCAAGAGAAGATGTAAAACAAGCAGAAGCAAGTTTGACTAAAAATTTGACTAATTTGAGATATACAAAAATTATTTCTCCGGTTGATGGTGTTGTAATTTCAAAAGAAGTTGAAAAAGGTCAAACTGTTGCAGCAAGTTTCCAAACTCCAACTTTGTTTTCAGTTGCAAGAGATTTAACAAAAATGCAAATTGAAACAAGTGTTTCTGAGGCTGATATTGGAAAAGTAAAAGTTGGTCAAGAAGTTAATTATACTTTAGACGGTTATCAAGATAAAGTTTTCAAAGGTCGTGTAAGTCAAGTAAGACTTGCTTCTACAACTACAAACAACGTTGTTACATATACTGTTATTGTTTCAGTTGACAACAACGAAGGTATCTTAGTTCCAGGAATGACAGCAAATGTGGAAATTGTTACAAGTAAAAAAGAAAATGTTTTAACAGTTCCAAATATCGCTTTGAAATATACTCCTGAAACAAATAAGCAAAAGTTTGAAAAACAAGGAATTTGGGTTCTTCATAAAGGAAAATTAGAAAGAATTGAAATTGAAGTTGGTGTAAGTGATGACAATTCAGTTGAAATCATTTCAGATGAAATTAATGAAGGTTCAGAAGTTGTTGTAGGTGGCAATAATCCAAAAGATAAAAGAAAAAGTAACCCTATGAGACATCCTCCAATGTAGGAAGGTACTTAGTTTTATGTCGTTTATTGAAGTTAAAAATGTAATAAAAACTTATACTACTGGTGATGAATCTTTTAATGCGTTAGATGATATTTCTTTTAACATTGAAAAGGGTGAATTTGTCGCAATCATGGGTACATCAGGTTCAGGTAAATCTACTTGTATGAATATGTTAGGAACTCTTGATAAGCCTAATAGCGGAAGTTATTTTCTTGACGGTAGAGATGTTTTTTCTATGAGTATGGATGAGCTTTCTGAAATTAGAAATTCAACAATAGGTTTTGTTTTTCAAGGGTTTAATCTTATTTCAAGAACATCTGCTCTTGATAATGTGCAACTTCCTATGATTTATAAAGGTATTCAGGAAGAAGAAAGAATCGAAAGAGCAAGAAAAGCTTTAAAATTAGTAGGTCTTGAAAAGAGAGAAGACCATATGCCAAATCAGATGTCTGGTGGACAACAACAAAGGGTTGCAATTGCAAGAGCTTTGGTTAATGATGCACCATTTATTTTGGCCGATGAGCCGACAGGTAATCTTGATACGAGAACAAGTATTGAGGTAATGGACTTTTTCGTAAAATTAAATGAACAGGAACATAAAACTGTTATTTTGGTTACTCACGAACCTGATATTGCGGAATATTGCAAACGAATTTTAAGATTCAAAGATGGAAAAATCGTTGCTGACCAATCAAAAGAAGAATGGCAAAAAACACGAAATAGAAATACATAAAAAGGAAGAATTTAAGAGTGCTTGATTTAAAATCTACAATAAAAATGGCAGTAGTTTCGCTAAAC
>JAKSUT010000104.1 GCA_024408705.1 bacterium
ATAGTTGTTAGAACACGGCTACATCCAAATTTATACAGGAGACGGTAAAGGAAAAACTACAGCAGCATTAGGACTAGCTTTAAGAGCTTTAGGACACGGCTGGAAAGTTTTAGTTATCCAATTTACCAAAGGTGATTCTGCAACTACTTATGGTGAAGTTTTCTCCGCTTCAAATTTTTTACCTAATTTAGAAGTAAAACAATTTGGTATGGATAGAGTTGTTTATTCTCACAATGTAAGTATTGATGATTATAAAGAATCTAAAAAAGGTTGGGAATGCGCAAAAGAAGCAATTTCAAGTGGCGAATATCAACTTGTAATTTTAGATGAAATCAATATTTGTATTGCTATGAATATGTTAAAAGTTTCTGATGTAAAAGATGTGTTGATGAACAAACCTGAAAACTTAGAAGTAGTTTTGACAGGTCGTTATGCACATCCTGAACTTAAAGCAATGGCTCATTTGGTTACAGAAATGAAGCCTATTAAACATTACTTTGACAGTGGAGTTATGGCTCGTCAAGGTATTGAATATTAGAACTAGATTTTGGGAAGAGAAAATAGAGAGATAGTTGAATTAAATTAAGCCTTTGTAAAAAAAAACAAAGGCTTTTATTTTGTTTTGATTTTTAAAATTATTTATTCAAAAAGTGCATTGATAAATGTTTCTGGCTCAAATAGTTTTAAGTCTTGCATTTTTTCTCCAACACCAATTAATTTAATTGGAAGTTTTAGTTCTTTTGCTACTGCAAGAACAATTGCACCTTTTGCAGAACCGTCAAGTTTTGTTAGTGCAACAGAGGTTAGATTAACTGCTTCAAGAAAAACTTTTGCTTGTTGAAGTCCGTTTTGTCCTGTATTTGCATCTAAAACTAACATACACTCTCTTAAACTTTCAGGTGCTTTTTTGTCTATAACATTTTTTATTTTTGATAATTCTTCCATTAAGTTGAATTTATTTTGTAAACGACCTGCTGTATCAACAAGAATTACATCAAAATTTTCTTGTTTTGCTTTTTCGATTGCTTCATAAACAACAGAAGCCGGATCGGCTTTATCTCTTCTAACGATTTCAGCTTGTGCTCTTTTTGACCATATATCAAGTTGTTCTTCTGCTGCGGCTCTAAATGTATCACCTGCTGCGATTAAAACTTTTTTGCCTTCTTCTTTGAATTGATAAGCTAATTTTCCGATAAGAGTTGTTTTCCCAACTCCGTTTACTCCTGTTATGAAATAAATATTTAATTCATTTTCTTTATAATTTAATTCAGAAGTACCTGCATCTGCTAGAGTTTTTAAAAATTCTGATTTTAAATAGTTTTTTACATCAGAAGGTTTTATTTTGTCTTGATTTCTCAATTTATCAACAAGTTCAGTTGCATAATTTACACCTAAATCAGCTCTGATAAGCAAATCTTCCATATCGTCAAGCACAAATTCAGAAAACTCTGCTTCTTCTTTTACTGTATCAACAACAGAATTTACAAGAGTTTCAGAAGTCTTTGAAACTGCTTGTTTTAATGCACCTAAACCAATTGAAAAAAAACTCTTTGATTGCTCTTGAGTTTTGTTTTCAGTTTCTTTGTTTTCTTCTTTTTTGTTGAAGAAGTTAAACATTATTCAACTCCGTTTTCAACTATAACTTTCGCCAAAATACCATTGATGAAAGAAGAACTGTCATCTGTTGAATATTTTTTAGCAAGTTCTAATGCTTCATCAACAATAACTTTCATTGGTGCATCTTTGATGTATAAAAGTTCTGTAATTGCTATTCTTAGGATATCTTTGTCCATTTTTACAAGTCTATCTATATCCCAACCTTTTGCAAATTTTTGAATTTGTGAATCTACAAATTCTCCGTTTTCTTTATATTCATTTGCAATTTTTACTGTGTAATTTTTAACTTCATTTTTTGATTCCAAAGTTGCAATTTCAGCAATTTCAAGTGCTGCAAATGCTTTTTCGCTAACTTCTATCATTTCGTTAAGTCTGCCTGACATATCAGAAGTTAGAGGAATTGGAACAGGTTTGTTTGAAGCTCCAATTGGACGTTCCAAGTTTATTTCGTGGTTTGCTTCATATTCATCAATATATGCTTTTGTATCAATTAATGCGCTAACAGTAAGTTTTAGTTCTTCTGTTGCGTTGTTGCTTAAAATTCTCACTGATTTTAGCATAATATCTTCAAAATCTTTATCTGAATATTTTGTAATTTTTTTATCAAGTTGAGAGAAAAGTATTAATGCTAATTCTCTTGCGGCTCTTCTTGCTTGCATTAGTTTATTCCTTTTTTTATGTATTTATCTTATAGTATTATTAAACCATAAATATAATTTTATGTTAATATAAATGTGTGTAAAATTTAGTGTTTTTTAGTGAGGTATCTAACATGAAAAGAGCAATTATTGTTGTTATTGATTCAATGGGTGTAGGTGCAATGCCTGATTGCGCTGAGTATAATGATATTCCAGAATGTAATACTTTGAGAAATGTTGCACATGCGAATGGTGGATTAAATGTTCCAAATATGCAGAAAATGGGTTTAGGCAATATTGAAGAGTGCGACGGAATTAAAAAATGTGAAAGTCCAATTGCTCAATACGCAATCATGAAAGAAAAATCTAAAGGTAAAGATACTACAACAGGTCATTGGGAAATTGCAGGTTTGGTTTTGGATAAACCTTTTGCAACTTTTCCAAATGGTTTTGATAAAGAAATTATTGATGAATTTATAAAACAAACTAATTGTGGTGGAGTGCTTGCTAATTGCCCTGCTTCTGGTACTGCAATTATTGAAAAGTTGAATGATGAACACCATAAAACAAAATTCCCAATTGTTTATACAAGTGCAGATAGTGTTTTCCAAATCGCTGTTGATACTGATATGATTCCTTTAGATACTTTGTATAAATGGTGCGAAATAGCAAGAGAATTATTGAATAAAACTCAATATAATGTTTCAAGGGTTATCGCAAGACCGTATAAAATTATTGATGGAAAACCTACAAGAATTTCAAAAGACAGAAGAGATTACTCTTTAGTTCCTCCTTCTGACACTTTATTAAATGAAGTTCAAAAAGCAGGTGGCGAAGTTATCGCAATTGGTAAAATTGAAGATATTTTCACAAAATCAGGTGTAACTCACGCTATCCATACTGGTTCTAACAAAGAAGGCTTAGAGTTGACTATGAAAGCAATTCGTAAAGAACTTGATTTGAAAAGTATTGAAACAGTTTCTGTTCCAAATCCTAAAAATTCATTCATATTTACAAATTTAGTTGATACAGATATGCTTTTTGGTCACAGAAATGATGCAAAAGGTTATGGTAATGCTATTGAAGAAATTGATACTTATGTAGGCAAGATGCTAACTGAAATCGGTGATGATGATTTGTTAGTAATAACAGCAGACCATGGTTGTGACCCAACAGTTCCAGGAACAGACCATACAAGAGAATATGTTCCTGTGTTGTTCTATCATAAAGGTATTGAACCAAAAGATTTAGGAATGCTTGTTGGTTTTGATAATATCGCAAATTATGTTAGAGATTGGTTGAAATAAATTTAATTGAAAAGAAAAAGGCGATTTTGCTTTTGCAAAATCGCCTTTTTCTTTTCTTTATTTTAAATATGTTTTTAAATATTGTCCGGTGTATGAATTTTTGCAATTAGCAATATCTTTTGGTGTGCCTTGTGCGACAATTTGTCCGCCTGCATTTCCGCCTTCTGGTCCTAAATCAATTATCCAATCTGCGATTTTAATTAAATCCATATTGTGTTCAATTATTAGAATTGTATTTCCTGCATCTGCAAGTTTTTGAATAATTTTAATTAGTTTATCCAAATCGTTCCAATGTAGTCCAACAGAAGGTTCATCAAGTAAATATAATGTTTTTCCCGTTGCGCGTTTGTTTAATTCAGAGGCGAGTTTTATTCTTTGTGCTTCTCCACCTGATAGAGTTGTTGAACTTTGTCCTAATTTTATGTATTCTAATCCGACATCATTTAAGGTTTGAAGTTTGTTTTTTATAGATGGAATATTTTCAAAAAATTCTAATGCTTCTTTGACGCTCATTTCAAGCACATCAGAAATTGTTTTTCCTTTGTATTTAACTTCTAGTGTTTCTCTGTTGTATCTTTTTCCTTTGCAAACGTCACATTTTACATATACATCAGATAAGAAATTCATTTCTATTTTTAAAACACCATCACCTTTGCAGGCTTCGCAACGTCCACCTTTGACATTGAAACTAAATCTCCCTGCTTTGTAACCTCTAACTTTTGATTCATTAACTTTTGAGAATAATTCTCTTATCGGAGTGAAAACATCAGTGTAAGTTGCAGGGTTTGAACGTGGAGTTTTTCCAATAGGTGATTGGTCAATATCTATGACTTTATCAAGATGTTCAAAACCTGTTATTTCTTCAACTCCTTGAGGTTTTGGTTTGTTTTTACGAAGTTTGTGTCTTGCGTATTCATATATCAAATCTTGCATTAATGATGATTTTCCTGAACCAGAAACACCTGTGAATACCACAATTTTTCCAAGTGGAATATCAAGGTCAATATTTTTAAGGTTGTTTAGATGAGCATTTTTTATGTGTAAAAACTTTCCGTTACCTTCTCTTGTTGTTTTAGGAACAGGGATAGTCTTTTCTCCACTTAAATATTTTCCGGTTAGAGAATTTTTTGCATTGATAATGTCTTCCAAACTTCCTTGTGCAACGATTTTTCCACCGTTTACACCTGCTCTTGGACCTATATCTACAATATAATCTGCATTTCTTATTGTGTCTTCATCGTGTTCTACAACAATAAGTGAGTTTCCGATATTTCTTAGTTTTAATAATGTTTTTATAAGTCTGTTGTTATCTCTTTGATGTAAACCGATTGAAGGTTCGTCTAAAACGTATAAAACTCCTGATAAACCACTTCCGATTTGTGTTGCAAGTCTTATTCTTTGTGCTTCTCCACCAGATAGAGTCCCTGCCATACGTGCAAGAGAAAGATAACTTAGACCTACATCTTTTAAGAATTTTAGTCTTTCTCTGATTTCGTCTAAAATTTGTTTCGCAATTTTTATGTTGTAATCAGATAAAATTAAATAAAGATTTTCGACAAAATCAAGTTCTTCTTCAATTGAAAAAAGTGTAAATTCATAAATGTTTTTATCGTTTATTGTAACTGCAAGTGGAAAAGGTTTTAATCTTGCGCCGTGACAAGATGTGCAAGGTGTTGTTACAACGTATTTTTGAAGTTCATTTGTCCAATATTCGCCATCTGACATTAGACTTTCGTTATATTTTTTTTGTAAAAATGGAATTACACCCACAAATCGACTGTGTTGTGTTGTATATCTTTTGGTAACAAAGTCTTTTACTCTAAATTTTATTATATCGTCGCACCCATAAAGAATTATATCTTGGTGTTCTTGTGGTAAATCTTCAAATGGAATATCTGGATTTATTCCACAATGTTGGCAAACAGAATTTATTAAGTCATGATAGTATGGGTTGCTTGTTTTTTCCCAAGGATATATTGCACCTTCGTTTAAAGATTTTTTTCTATCAGGAATAACTAAATTTGCATCGACAATGTTGTCAAATCCAAGTCCTGAACACTTTTCACAAGCTCCGTAAGGAGAGTTGAAAGAGAATGTTCTAGGTGCAAGTTCTTCAAAACTAAGGTTGCAATTTGGACAAGAAAGTTTTTCAGAAAAAATTATTTCTTCTTTCAAATTGTCGACAATCATAATTCCGTCAGCTTTTTTGAGTGCGATTTGCGCACTATCGGCAATTCTTGCTCTTGCTGAGTCTTTTACAACTATTCTATCTACGACAACTAAAATGTTGTGTTTTTTGTTTTTGTCTA
>JAKSUT010000105.1 GCA_024408705.1 bacterium
CAAAAAAAATTCTTATTCTTACAAGTGATGTAATCAATAGAAGTGTACCCATGCAGACAACTATTCTGTGTGCAGCTTACCAGCTTGGAAATGATATTCCTTCGCTTTGCTTTTTTAAATATGTAAATTAGTGTGTTTATTTGATGTGTTTACAATTTATTATTTAAGGTCTCGTTTAGTTTATGAAATTGAATTTGATTAAAAATTTTATAAAAACAAATACTCCAACAGCTATGCAAAAAGCAAATATGGCTGCTAAAAAAGCTGTAAATACTACTTCTTATCACCCGATAAATGACAGTATGCTTTGTATTGCAAATATGAATAGGGCATTTGTAAATTTTGATTCTTCAAAAATTACTAAACTTTCTGATATTTCTTTTGATAAAGGTGTTGCAAAAAAATTAGATGGTTCAATTTTTGATGGTATTGCTAAAGGTACTTTGAAAAACGGAAGAGATATTGAAATTACTTATAGAAATGGACGTTGGATAAAATCATCTATGAAACTACCTTCAACAAATATAAAAGTTGAAAAGTTTGCTAATTATGATAATAATTGTGAGAAAATAAAATCTGTTTCAAAAGTGATTTTGCAAAATGATGATCCTAAAATAGCTTATATTACCAAAATAAGCGAAGATTATATTCAAGCAAAAAACAATTTGAACGTAAATACAATGCGATTAGCACCTTTGAAAAACGGACAAAAAATGACAAATGACGAACTTTTAAGATGTTATGGCACAGAAGTTTTTAATCAGTATAATCCGGCAGAATATACAAGAGCTGGTATCTTAAGTTCTGATAAAAGTCATGTCTTTATTGAAAACAAAAGAACTGGAAAATGGGAACATCAAGGAATTGTTGATAATTTAAAAAGATTATATCAATAATTTCTAATTAAGATTAAAGTCGCCATTTTTCTTGATATGTTCTACAAGTCCGCCATCTTGAAGTAGTTTTATCATTACGTCAGGAAGTGGTGAAAATTCGATTTCAATGTTTTTTGTAATATCTTTTACAACGCCTTTTTTAACGTCTATTTCAAGTTCGTCTTGAGCGTCGATTTTATCTGTATCACACTCAATTGCAAGAAGTCCGATGTTAATGCAATTTCTATAAAAAATTCTTGCAAAAGATTTTGCTAATACTGCTTGAACTCCAGAGATTTTTATAATTTGAGGAGCATGTTCTCTTGATGAGCCAAGTCCAAAGTTGTTTCCGCCAACAACGAAATCACCTTTATTCATTGTGCTTGCAAAAGTTGGGTCAGCATCTTCAAGTACGTGTTTTGCAAACTCTTCTAAATTTGAACGTAAGTGAAACAATCTTCCTGGTGCGATGTGATCTGTTGAAATATTGTCTCCGAATTTAAATGCTTTTCCCATTTTGTGTTTCCTTTTTTGTTGTGTTTTCGTCAAAGATTATAGCAAAACAATATTTATTTGTAAATTTATAGACAAAGTTTATAAATATCGTTTTTGTTTAGTCCATAAAGTTCTGAAATTATTACTGATATTTCTTTTGAACTAAAATTTTTCTTTTTTAATATATTTATTTTCTTTGTGATTTCGTCATTGTTTAGTTCTGTTTTTCCTTTTTTGTATAGCATTACAACAATTTCACCTTTTAAAATATTTTCGTTGAAATGTTTTATTATTGCCTCTACATTATCAATAACAATTTCTTCAAAAACTTTTGTTAATTCTCTTCCTACTGCAACTTTTGCGTTTGAGTCGAAATTTTTTATGTATTCTAATGTTTTTAATAATCTGTTAGGAGATTCGTAAAATACAAGATTTGTGTGTGAATATTCATTAAATATTTCAAAAATTTGTTTTTCTTGTTTTGGTAAAAAACCGATAAAAGCAAAATCTTCTCCGTCTTTTGGTAGCTGCGAAACAAATGTTGTAACAGAGCTTGCGCCTGCAAGAGAAGTTATTTTTATATTGCGTTCTTTTAATTCTTTTATTAATACACATCCAGGGTCAGAAATTAGAGGTGTTCCGGCATCTGAAACAAGTGCGATAGTTTTTCCTTCTTCAATGAGCTTAAGAATACCATCTGTGGATTCTTTTTCGTTGAATTTGTGATAAGCAATTGTTTTAGTTTTTATTTCGTAGTGATTTAATAGTTTTTGGGTTGTTCTTGTATCTTCACAAGCCACGATATCAACTGATTTTAAAACTTCAATTGCTCTAAGTGTTATGTCTTTAAGGTTTCCAATAGGTGTTGGAACTATATATAATTGAACTTCTTTATTCATAATGTTTTGTATCGTATCATTAATTTACTTGCTTGTAAATGCTTTTTGTTGTAATATGCGTGTAGAAATTTTAGTATTAAAGATAAGGAGATTATATTATGTCAAGAAAACCTATTATTGCTGGAAACTGGAAAATGAATTTATTACAAGAAGATGCAAAATCTTTATTTATGGGTATTGCAACTTTTGCAGAAAATTTTTCAAAAGACCAATTACCTGAAATTGTTATAGCACCTACATTTTTATCAATTCCAGCTGTTGAAAGTATGAGATGTGATAAATGCAGACCTCTAATCGCAACAGCTTCACAAAATTGTCATTGGGAAAATTCTGGAGCATACACTGGTGAAGTTTCAGTTGAAATGATTAAAGATGCTGGTTGTTCTTATGTTATCATTGGTCACTCTGAAAGAAGACAATATTTTTCGGAAACAGATGAAATGATTAACAAAAAAGCAAAAGCTATTTTAGCTGGCGGTTTGATTCCAATCATTTGTTGTGGTGAAACTCTTGAACAAAGAGAATCAGGCGTAACTGATGAACATATTGCAAGTCAAATCAGAGCAGCTTTAAAAGGTTTATCAGAAGATGAAATTGCAAAATCTGCAATCGCTTATGAACCAATTTGGGCTATCGGTACTGGTAAATCTTGTGATGCAACAGAAGCAAACAGAGTTATTGCAATGATTAGAAACGTAGTTAAAGAAGTTTCTTCTTCAAAAGCTGCTGATTCAATCAGAATTTTATATGGTGGTTCAGTAAAACCATCAACAATCGAAGAACAAATGTCAAAATCAGATATCGATGGTGCTTTGATTGGTGGCGCAAGCTTGAAAGCAGATAGTTTCAATGAAATCATTGAAAAAACAATGAAGGTTGCAGTATAGTTAGTTAATTATTATTAGATGTGCATATAAGTTTTTTGCTTATATGCACATTTTAAAAAGGAGAAATTCATGTCTCAACAAATTCCAAATCCACCAAGAACAAGAACAACATTAGTTATTTTTTTAAAAGGCGCAGCAACTCCAGTTGCTTTGTTTGTTGAAAATCCGGTTGCTGATTATAACGAACTTCAACAACTTTTAAAAGTTCCAACACCTAAAATTTATGAAAAAGAAGGTCAAGGACCAATTAAAAAACTTAGTGTTCCAGTAAATCAAATTTTAGCTGTTGCTCTTCAAGATGTTCCAATGCAATAAGGTAAAAAAATGATTTTAAAAATTGAAGATATAGAAAATTCAAAGAATAAAACGATGAAAATTTCTTTCAATGACTACATTGAAGGGCTAGATTTGACAGCGCCATTAGTTGCAAATTTGGAAGTATCATCAATGGGTGAATTTATAAAGGTTATTGGTCATGTTTCTGGATGTGCAAATCTAACTTGTGATTTATGTTTGGAAAAATATGAATACAATATTGATTTAGATATTGATGAAATGTTTGCGAAAAATTCTTTGTATGAAGAATATTCACAAGAAACAGAAATCAAAGAAGGTCAGTTTATAACTGATTTAGAGAATGCAGATGAATTGGATATTTCAGATGTTTTGTATCAATCTGTAATATTAGATTTCCCAAATAAAAAAGTTTGTGGTATAAATTGTAAAGGTGGAGATATTTTTCAGAGAGAAGAAGAATCTCAAGAAAAAGATTTAGACCCAAGAATGGCTATATTTAAGGATTTAGACCTTGAAAAAGTAAAAAAGCCGAAAAGTAATAAATAGTAAATGATAAATAGAAAGGGCGAAACAAAAATAGTTTCGTGAAGGTAAAAAAATGGCAGTACCAAAGAAAAGAACAGGACATTCAGCTCAAGGTAAAAGACGTGCAAATTGGAAAGCTTCAAAACCAGAAGTTACAGTTTGTCCAAACTGCGGACAACCAGTTTTAGCACACACTGTATGTACAGCTTGTGGATATTATAAAGGTAAAGCAGTTAGCATAAAATCACCTGATTATGTTGCAGAAGGTGAAGCTAAGAAAAAAGCTCCAAAAAAATCTACAAAAGCTGCAAAAGTTGAAAAAGTAGAAGAAAAAGAAGCTGAAGTTGTAACAGAAGAAAAAACAGAAGAAAAACCTAAAAAAACAACTAAAGCTAAAAAAGAAACTGAGTCAGAAGAAAAACCTAAAAAATCTTCAACAAAAGCTAAAAAAACAGAAGAATAGTTAAATAGGAATTAAATTATGACTAGAATAGCAATAGATGCAATGGGTGGAGATAACGCTCCACAAGAAGTTGTTGCAGGTGCTGTATGGGCAGCATCAGATTATGGTGTTGCAATAGAATTAGTAGGTAAACCCGACAAAATAGAATACGAACTTGATAGAATTAATGCTGAAGGTATCGTTTCTACTGCTGGTGGGTTTAAACCTCAACGTATAAAAATTGATACTTCAAAACTTGATATTAAAATTACTCAAGCAAATGAAGTTATCGAAATGGGCGAAGCTCCAGGTCAAGCAATTAGAAGAAAGAAAAAATCTTCAATTGTATTAGCAGTAGATGCAGTTGCAACTGGTAGTTCTCAAGCTGTTGTTGCCGCTGGCTCAACTGGTGCTGCTATGGCATCAAGTCTTTTTGGATTAGGAAGACTTCCTGGTATTGAAAGACCTGCGATTGCGGTTACTTTGCCTACAATCAAAAAACCGGTTGTAATTATTGATGCTGGTGCAAATACTAATTGCAGTCCTGAAATGTTATATCAATTCGCTGTTATGGGTACAACTTTTTCTAAGAATGTTTTAGGAGTTGAAGAACCAAAAGTTGGTGTTTTGAATATCGGTGAGGAAGCTGGAAAAGGTAACGAATTAGCATTATCAACATACAAATTACTTGAAGCAAATCAAGACAGTTTAAACTTTATGGGTAACGTAGAAGGTCGTGAAATCTTCTCTGGAAACTGTAATGTAATTGTTTGTGATGGTTTCGTTGGTAACGTAGCGTTGAAAGTTACTGAAGGTGCTTCTTCAATGTTGTTTAAAATGTTGAAGAAAGAATTTAAAGCTGATCCATTAGCAAAAATTGCAGGTTTGATAGCAAAACCTTTCATGAAAAGAATTTATAAGAGAATAAATTATGAAGAATTCGGTGGCGCTTTGTTACTTGGTGTAAAAGGTATCACCGTAATTTCTCATGGTCGTTCTACAGCTTATGCTATTAGAAACGCAGTAAAAGTTGCTAAAGACGCAGTAGAAACTGGTGTAAACAAAAAAATTGCAGATTTCTTAGAAAATAATTCAATTAATCCAGTTTCAAATGAATAAATAAATGATTAGGTTATTTTTATAAATTATATGTTTTGTAATGGCTGATACGAATATTTCGGTCAGCCATTTTTTAAAAGGAGGAAATATACATGACAAAGAAAATTGCGTTTGTCTACCCCGGACAAGGCTCACAAATGGTTGGTATGGGAAAAGATTTGTATGATAACTTTTCCGTTGCAAAAGATGTTTTTGATAAAGCCGATGAAATTTTAGGTAGAAAAATATCAAAAATATGTTTTGAAGGGCCAGAAGATGAATTAAAACAAACTATTAACACTCAACCTGCTATTTTGGTTACTTCAATAGCTACATTTGAA
>JAKSUT010000106.1 GCA_024408705.1 bacterium
TTGTTGAAAGAGCAACTTCTATGAAAGGTGTTCAACCAGTTCTTGCAAATATATTGATTGAATCTATAAATAATTCTACTTTAAAATTTACAGCAACAGATTTAGATTTGACAGTTGTTGCAAAAATAGATGCACAAGTAAAAGAAGAAGGAAAAATTACACTTCCTGCAAAAAAATTAAGTGATATTGTTTCAAAAGTTTCTGAAGGATTGGTTGAATTTAAAACTGATGATGAAGAAAATAAAATGAATATAAAATGCAAAAATGCAAAATTTGAAATTTTGTCAATTCCAGCAGAACAATTCCCTCAAGTAAGCGAAGAAGAAAATTTAGAAACTGTTGAAATAGATATAAAACCATTTAATAAAGCAGTAAAACAAGCAAGTTTCGCAGCTGCAAGTTATGAAACAAATAATATTTTAGCTGGTGTTGTTTGTAAAATAGAAAATTCTGTTTTAGAAATGGCTTCAACTGATGGAAATAGACTTGCAAGAGTAAGAGAAAAAATTGAAAATAATGTAGAAATAGAACAACTTGTTATTCCTTCAAAAACTCTTCAAGAATTTTCTAAAATGTCTAGTTTTATAGATGAAGAAACAGTAAAAATAAGTTTTGAAAAATCAAAATTATATTTAAAAACAGAAAAAATAACTTTGATTTCAAGATTGATGGAAGGAAATTATCCAAAATATAATCAATTAATTCCAACAGAAAGTCCAAAAGAAGCAATAGTATCAGTACAACAACTTATTTCTTCTCTTGAAAGAGTTGCAATTATGGTTAATGAAAAAACAAGTAACGTTAAATTTATGTTTACTGAAGATAAATTAACACTTTCTGCTGATACACCTGATTCAGGAGCTTCTGAAGATTCTTTTGATATAGACTACAAAGGTGAAGATTTATTGATTGCATTTAACTACAAGTATGTACTTGATAGTTTAAGAAATTTAGAAACTAGTGAAGTAAAAATAGGATTAAATTCAGCATTATCTGCAACAGTATTAAGACCAAACAATGAAGAAGATTATATTTGTTTGATAATGCCACTTCACATTCAAAACTAGGTATTGCGAGAAAATCTCGCATTTTTACACTGATAGGAGTTTAGAAGCGAATTTTATAATTCGCTTTTTTTTTATGGTTTTATTTTAAGGTTTTATTTTAAGGTTTTAAAAAAGCTTCTATAAAACCATCAATATCTCCATCCATAACAGCGTCGATATTTCCCATTTCAAAATTTGTTCTGTGATCTTTTACCATTTTATATGGATGAAAAACATAAGAACGAATTTGTGAGCCAAAATTTATATCGAAATTTTCACCTTTTAATTCTGCAAGTTTTTTTTCATGTTCAGCTTGTTTAATAGCCAAAAGTTTAGATACAAGAATTTGCATTGCGTTTTCTCTATTTTGTAATTGAGAACGTTCTTGTTGGCATTTTACAACAATTCCTGTAGGTTTGTGAGTTAATCTTACTGCTGTTTCTACTTTATTAACATTTTGACCGCCTGCTCCGCCTGAACGCATTGTTTCAAATTCAATTTCTTCTGGAGGAATAGTTATAGAATTTTCAAAATTTTCAAGAATTGGTGAAACTTCGCAAGAAGCAAAACTTGTTTGTCTTTTTCCATTGGCGTTGAAAGGAGAAATACGAACAAGTCTGTGAACACCTTTTTCTGCTTTTGCATAACCGTATGCAAATTTTCCTGTAATTTTAATAGTAGAAGATTTAATTCCTGCTTCTTCACCATCTGAAGTATCAAGAATTTCAACTTTCCAATTTCTTTTTTCTGCCCATCTTATATACATTCTAAGAAGCATGCTTGCCCAGTCTTGAGCATCTGTTCCACCTGCACCGGCATTTATAGAAAGGATTGCATTTGCTTCATCATATTCGCCTGAAAGCATTTGTTCTATATCATATTTATCTAATTCTTTTTTTATAAGTTCTAAATTATTTTTTGCATCTTCTAAAAGTTCTTCGTCTTCAAGTTCAAGAGCAACAGAAATATCTTCTAAAAGATTATTCCAATTATCAAAAAGAGAAATTTTATCTTTTATTTCTTTTGATTTTGCACCAAGTTCAGAAGCTAAATTTTGATTTGACCAAACTTCTTTTGTTTGAAGTTTTTGTTCAATTTCTTCAAGTTCAGATTTTAATGACTCAAAGTCAAAGATACTCACGGTTTTTTAAAACTCGTGCCTTTATATTATTAAAATCTTGTTTTAATTCTAAATCCATGTTATAAATATATTAGAAATTAATGAGAGTGTCAAACTTTATGAAATTGAAAAATTTAAAAAAGAGAGATATTTTGTTAATAAACAATGATGCGAAAAAAAAGTATCTAAAAATAAAATAATGGACTGGCTTATTGTCAGTCCTTTTTTATAGCAAAAAAAGGAGGTAAAAATGATTACATTTGTACCAAGTCAAGTAAAAGAAAAAGTAGAAAGTCTTTCTCAAAAAATAGATTTTTTACAAAAAGAGTATGAAAAGACAAGACAATTAGAATTAGAAATTAAAAACATTAATTCTGAAATTAAAATGAAAAAGTTATTGTCTGAAAGATTATGTCAATATATAAAAGAAGAAGGTCAAAAATAAAAGCGAAGAAATATATTTTCTTCGCTTTTTAAATATAAATAATAAAAATTGTTATTGTTTAATACCATTAAACATTTCTTTTATACCATCGACAGAACTTAAGATTCCTGTTGCTTCGTATGGCATATAAACAATTTTGTTATTTTGTCCTTCATTTATAGATTGAAGTGTTTCTAAATATTTCATAGCGATAAGGTATTTATCAGGTTGTCCTTTGTCAGAAATAGCATCAATAACAACTTTGATAGCACTACCTTCAGCTTCAGCTCTTTTAATACGAGCTTGAGCATCACCTTCTGCCTGTAAAATTTCTGCTTGTTTTTTACCTTCTGCTTTATTGATAGCAGATTGTCTTTCACCTTCAGCTTTTAAAATAGCAGATTGTTTTAAACCTTCTGCTTCTAAAATTGCAGCACGTTTATCTCTTTCTGCTTTCATTTGCTTTTCCATTGCTTGTTGAATATCAATTGGAGGAATAATATCTTGAAGTTCAACTCTGTTTACTTTTACACCCCATTTGTTTGTTGCTTCGTCTAATATTGCACGAAGTTCTTGGTTAATTTTATCTCTTGAAACAAGAGTTTCATCTAAATCAAGTTGTCCAACAAGGTTTCTTAATGTAGTTTGAGTAAGTTTTTCTATTGCATCTGGTAAATTTTGAATTTCATATACTGCACTTTTTGGATCAATAATTTGAAAATACAAAAGAGCATTAATTTTGATAGAAACATTATCTTTAGTAATTACATTTTGTTGAGGAAAATCATAAACAGATTCTCTTAAATCAATTCTTGTTTTTTCTTTGATAAAAGAATAAGTATTTCCATCAATTCCTCTTTGAGAAATTTTCCAAGAAATTCCTCTTGGAGTTTCAAGGATAGGAATAATAAAATTCATTCCAGATTGTAAAATTCTTTCAAATCTACCAAGTCTTTCAACAATTACAACTTCTGCTTGTTTAACAATGATAACGCCTTTAATAACGTAAACAATTGCTAAAATTACTAAAATCCATAAAAACATATTTTATCTCCTTTTAAAATTATATTTTTTCAACGTAAAAAATTAAACTTTCATTTTTTACTATTTTTACTTCATCACCAACTTTGATAAATTCATCAGTTAAAGTTCTTGCATTCCATCTTTCATCATAGATAGAAATAGCACCGCTATTTTTAGAAATATCTTCTATTACTTTTGCAGTTTTTCCAATATATTTTTCTTCAACACCAGTTGAATAATTTTTGTTTTTTAATTTTTTCATCAAAATTGGTCTTAAAAAACTTACAAATAAAATTGATAAAACAACAAAAAATGGAATAAGAATGTTTAAATTTTTTGTGTACAAAGAAAGAATTGCAGTACAAAAACAAGCAAGTGAAAAATTTAAAAAGAACATCATTGGTGTAAATATTTCAATTATAAGAAAAGAAATACCAATAATAGTTAAAATTTGCCAATATATCATAAAAAACTCCTAAAAAATAAAAAGAAGTCTATTTATAAAAAATAAACTTCTTTTTTATAAAGAAAACTATTCTCCAATTAGTGCATTAATTTCAGAAACCATTTCGTCTGGATCAAAACCATGAACTTTTGCACCAGCTTCAAGGTTTTCAAATCTTGCAGCTGCACAACCAATACATCCTAAACCATATTTTTGAAAGATTTCGATACTTTCAGGACATTCTTGTACGATTTCTAAAATATTCATTTCTTTTGTAATTTTTGCCATTTTTTGCTCCCCTTTTTTTGACAATTATAAAAATATCATTAAAAGCATTATATACCAAAAAGAGAGGAAAAAACAATGGATTTTTTAAAAAAAATATTAAAAGAAGATGAAGAAGCAATAATAGGTTTAAGTGGTTTTAAAAATTTAAATTATAAAAGAATTTTTTTAGAGGAAGAGGTATATATGAATAAAACAATGAAAAATCCTTTTTTTGCAACAAATTTTTCAGGAAATTCATTGTTATAAAAAAAGAAGGGTTTGATTTTCAAGCCCTTCTTTTTTAAATATTTATTTAAAAACTAAATTGTTTTTAAAAGTTTTTTAGCTAAAGGTTCTTTAACAGTACCATTTAGAGTTTTGCTTACTTTTCTTAATTTTTCAGCCATCATTTCCATATCTTTTGTCCAATTGAAGTTATCAAGAACAAATTTTTCACCTTTTTCAAAGTTTCCAGAAAGCTGAACATCAATGATTTCTTTAAGCATTTTTTGAGCAGCAGGAATAACTTTGTCATAGTGGATATGTAATAATTTGTCTTTTATTTCAATAGCACCTTCATTGATAAAGTAATTTAATTGCATAACGGTTCTTACTCTATGTGCTTGACTTAGGTTTGGTTTAGCTTTTAAAACGCTATCTGCAACAAATGTAGTTATAATTTGTTTCTTTTGTAATTCATTATACATTCCTAAACCAACCAAAGTATCAAGCATAGCCATTGAAATCATATCAGCTTTATTTTCTTCAATGATACTTTTGTATTTTCCAAGAGCTTCAGTTCCTGATTTTGGTCCAAGAGAGTGACCATTTTCGTGTCCAATAGTGAACCAGTGGTCAGCTTCATTGTTATAAAATTCATGCAAATCTTTATCTAATGTGGCATTTAAAGTTTTTTCAAGTTTTTTAGGATTTGAAATTGCTCTAATTTGTCTATGGTAAACATTTCTTCTTCCACCACCGATAGTCAATGATAATTTATCATCATTTGGTAAGTTTTCTGCTAAAGTGATACCGCCTCTATAAGCACCTACATCACCTTTTACAGTAACTAAATCTACATCAACCATTGTTTGTTTAACATCTTCGGCATTTGTAGAAATATTTTGTTCATATTTATCAGCAAAAGGCATTTGTTTTGCAAGTTCTGGTAAATATTTTTTAATTTCTAAAAGTTTTTCAGTACCTTCTTTATTAATAATACCAACTCTAAAACCTAACATATCTTTTGATGTAGGAGTTATATTTCTTTCTTTTAGCATATTTGCTAATTTTTCGTTTTCATAAACTGTTTCAGTCATTTCATCTTCATAATTTTCTCTTGTAATAGTAAATTCAAGAGGTGTATCTTG
>JAKSUT010000107.1 GCA_024408705.1 bacterium
CAAGACACTATGCTCACGTTGACTGCCCAGGCCACGCTGACTATGTTAAAAACATGATTACAGGTGCTGCTCAAATGGACGGTGCAATACTTGTTGTTGCAGCTACTGATGGTGCTATGCCTCAAACTCGTGAACACATCTTGCTAGCAAGACAAGTTGGTGTTCCAAACTTAGTAGTATTCTTAAACAAATGTGATATGGTTGACGATCCTGAATTGTTAGAATTAGTTGAAATGGAAGTTAGAGAACTTCTTTCTTCATACGAATTCGACGGCGACAACATTCCATTCATTAAAGGTTCTGCTTTGAAAGCATTAGAAGCTGTTCAAGCTAACCCATCAATCAAAAAAGGTGATGATGAATGGTCTGATAAAATTTGGGAATTGATGGATGCACTAGATTCTTACTTCCCAGAACCAAAACGTGAATTAGACAAACCATTCCTACTTCCTGTAGAAGACGTTTTCTCAATCACAGGTCGTGGTACTGTTGCAACTGGTAGAGTTGAACGTGGTATTGTTAAAGTTGGTGACGAAGTTGAATTAGTTGGTTTAGGCGAAACTAAGAAAACAACTGTTACAGGTGTTGAAATGTTCAGAAAAATGCTAGACCAAGGTCAAGCTGGTGACAACATCGGTGCTTTACTTCGTGGTATCGACAAAACTGATATCAAACGTGGTCAAGTATTGGCTAAACCTGGTTCAATTCACCCACACACAGCTTTCACAGCTAACGTTTACGTTTTGACTAAAGATGAAGGTGGTCGTCACACTCCATTCTTCCCTGGATACCGTCCACAATTCTATATCAGAACAACTGACGTAACTGGTTCTATTAAATTTGACGGCGAAATGGTAATGCCTGGTGATAACGTAGTAATGGAAGTTGAATTAATCGCTCCAGTTGCTATCGAAGAAGGTATGAGATTCGCTATCCGTGAAGGTGGTAGAACAGTTGGTGCTGGTGTTGTTGACAAAATTAAAGCATAGTTAATAATACTAGAACTAATAAATATCTTAAAGAGTCCGATTTGAGTTTCAAGTCGGATTCTTTTTTGCTTAAATTTACATAAAATTTTAAATAAAAAATAGCCGTCTATAAGACGGCTAAAACTACATTAGATAAAGGAGTGGGAGGAGAAAATAAAGAAAAAGAGTTGGTTATAATTATGTTGTACCACTATATATTATTAAACTAACGTATTTTTTTTATATATTAACAATTTTTTATGAATGTTTGTAAATTTATATTAATAATTTCTTAAAAAAAAGCAATATTTTTTCTTCACCGGCTTTGTATATGTGACGATGTGTAGTGAAAGGAAATAAAATGGTTCAAGCAATTCAACCTAGAATGTATCCGCAAATGCCTCAAATGGTAAATTATAACGCGGTAAAAATCGATATTCATAATCCACAAGTTAATGCTGGACAAGGTCAAACAAATCCTCAAGCACCAGTAATGCCTCAACCTAACAAATATATCTATGGATATCCTCAAAATAATATTTATGACATGCCTTATAACAATATTTATGATGCAAGAGCTCCTAAAAACCCTCCTGCACCTCAACCAATCCATGATGGCCCAAGAGGTTCAAAAGGCAGACCTCCTGTACCACCACCTGTAATTATTCAACATGCAGTAATTAAAACTACTGATTTACCAAAATCTGTAGTAACATCGCCTATTGAAAAAGCTGAAAAACCAGCTCAAGAAAAAGTTTCTGATGTAAAAAAAGAAGAAATTAAAACTGAAGAAAAAAAAGCAACTGAACCACAATCAGTTTTAACAAAAGACGAAAAACCAGCACAAGCTGAAGCTCCTAAAAAAACAGTTAAAGTTGCAGAAGCTGCTGATATAAAACCTGCCATGGATGTAAATAAATTTATTAAAGCTTTAATGAGCGACAATGCTGACACACAAGCAAAAGCAATGAGTTTAATCGTTGAAGTTGCTGCAAAACGTCCTGATGTTGCAGTTGATTTATTGGATGTAAAAGTAGTTGATACATTAGTTGGCATTATGTCACAAGACACTTCAACTTTACAAGGTCCAACTCAAAAACAAATTAACGCAAGAAGAAAAATGATGGAAAATGCACCAATGACAGAAGCTGAAAAAGCTGATGCAGCATTCTATTCACCAAAAGAAGTTGCAGAACAAAACAAACAATTAGCAATTTATACAATCGCAAGTCTTGACAATATATACGCAGATGAAGTAAAGAAAATGAGCAACAATACAGTTCCTCTAAATGAACTTCCTGGAGTAAAAAATATCGTTGAAGAAATGACTAGCGATAAAAATTCAAGAGTAACAAAAGTTGTATGTATGGATGCTTTAATGAGTATCTACACTCCTGAATACAAAAACGAAATGCTAACAGTTGCAAATTTAGCAGCTAACGACCAAGATCCAGGCGTTAAAAAATTAGCTGAAAAAATGAAAGAAGCTATAATGGCATCATAATTTAAGAAAGATAGAGATAGAAAGAAACGCGACTTGAATAAAAATCATTCAAGTCGCGTTTTTATAATTAATAAATAATACAATTAAATCTATTTATGCCATTTACCTAATGCTTCTGCTTTTTCTTTTGTCTTTCTTATAATTTCTTCAAATAATTTTTCTGTATTCTCTTCATTCATTACAGAAACACCAACTTCAGTACAACCGCCTTTTGTAGAAATATTATTAATTAATTCTTCCGGTGTTAAATCAGAAGTCATCATAATTTTTGCCGAACCTATAGCTGTTTGAGCTGCTAGCAATAATGATTTTTCATAATCTAATCCTAATTTTTCACCTGCTAATGCAATTTCATGGATTGTCTTATAGAAAAACGCAGGACCTGAACCAGATATTGCTGTTACAATATCCATCATATCTTCTGTAACACTAAGACTTTTGCCTAAATGTGAAAACAAATCAACAACAAAATTCATTTGTTCATCTGTCGCAGTTGTACCTTTTGTAACTCCACACATGCCTTCTGAAAGCAACAAACCTGCATTTGGCATGACTCTAATAACAGGAACACTATGTATAATATCTTCTATTACATCAATTTTTACCCCTGCAGCAATAGAAACAACCAATTTTTCTTTTGAAAGAGTTCCGTTTATTTCAAATAATACATCTCTGACTTGAGACGGCTTTACACAAATAAAAATTATATCAGCTTGTTTTGCCGTTTCAATATTATCAACAAGCATTTTAATACCTAGCGATTTTTCTTTTTGTTCGGCATGTTCTTTAGAAATAGCAGAACCAATAATATTTTCTGCTTTGATAAATTTTGAAGATATAAGTCCTTTTATTATCGCGCTTGCCATCTTTCCACAACCGATAAAACCAAATTTTAATTCTTCTTTGTTCATAATAATTTACCTTATTCCTTTTTAATGATTGACTAATTATTTTGTTTTATTTATTATGTTATTACTATAGCACAAAGGAGAAATATAAATGAAACGCACATTAGAAGGAACAAAAATAAAAAGACAACACGTTAGCGGTTTTAGAGCTAGAATGGCTACTCCTGGCGGACAAGAAGTTATCAACAGACGTAGAGCTAAAGGTCGTCATAAATTAGCTATCGAAGGAAGCAAAAGAGCTTAGTTATCTTTTTATAATAGATTATTTTAAATTAAGCGAGATTTCAAAAGTCTCGCTTAATTTTTGTGTTATCATCTTATTATGTTAAAAAAATCTTTCAGACTAAAAAATAAATCAGCCTTTAGCGCAACATACAAAATTAAACATTCCTATTTTAAAAATGGAATTATACTTTGGGTTGGAAGAAAAAAAACAGATTTAGATATCCCTACAAAAGTAGGTTTTGTCGTTAGTAAAAAAACACACAAACGCGCTGTAAAAAGAAATAGATTAAAACGTCTAATGCGTGAAAGTTATAGACTATTACAAAAAGAAGAAAATTTGTTTTCATCACAAGAATACATTTCTCTTATTTTTGTAGGACTTGATAAAGCTTTGAAAAACGATTTTAAAGAAACTCAAAAAACTATTTTACAATTATTGGAACAAATACATGATTGATGGACATATTTACATAGCTGAATACAACCTTGAATCAAGACTTCCTAAAAGAGGACCAGATACTTACGCATCCGGTTTGCTAGATAGAGACAAAGGTCATGTAAAATTTGGACCACCATCTTTAGACACTCCTATTTTAATGCTTTCTGAGCCAATTAGAGATGAATTTAGAAATATAATTTATCCTGGATATTACGAAGTAAGACTAACTTATGATAAAAAATTTATGATGTTAGCACAAGCAGGAGTTGCAATAGCAACTATCCCTGTATTCAAAGTTGATATTGATAAAGAAATAGTTGCAAAAAAGCAAAAACAACTTGAACTTGAAACAAAAAAGAAAAATTTTATAAAAAGAAAAATAGCAGAAAAACGCAAAAAAGCAAAACTTTTGAGTAAAAAAATTGAAGAAAATCCGCAAGTTTATAACAATGCAACTATAGAATATATCCAAGATGGAAATTATTATTTAATCAAATATGAACGTGATGAAGTTCGTGCTTGGGGCGTTCTAAAAACATACTAATTTTTTTATAATTAAACAAACAAAAACCCTAAACAATTAAGTTTAGGGTTTTTATTTATATTACTGAAAAACAATAATCTATTATTTTGAAGCTCCTGCTTTTTCGATGATTTCTTCTTCAACGTTTTTAGGAACTTGTTCGTAGCATTTGAATTCCATAGAGAATGTACCACGACCTTGAGTGTTAGAACGAAGGTCTGTTGCATAACCGAACATATTAGCAAGAGGAACAGTAGCTCTGATAATTACGTTACCAGTGTTTCCTTGAGGTTCTTGACCTTCAACACGTCCTCTTCTTCTTGAGATATCACCGATAATAGTACCAGTAAATTCATCAGGAATTTCGATTTCAACTTTCATCATTGGTTCAAGGATACAAGGTCTAGCTTTGCGGCAACCTTCTTTGATAGCCATTGAACCAGCAATTTTAAATGCCATTTCAGATGAATCGACTTCGTGGTATGAACCATCATAAAGTTCAACTTTAACATCAATCATTGGATATCCAGCTAAGATACCGCCTTCAAGAGCTTCTTCCATACCTTTTCTTGCAGGTTCGATGTATTCTTTAGGAATAGCACCACCGACAATTTTGTTTTCGAATACGAAACCGGCATTTTCTTCAGCTTTTGAAATTTTGATTTTAACGTGTCCGTATTGACCTTTACCACCTGATTGACGAGCGAATTTAGATTCTTGATCTGCATCACCTAAAATAGTTTCACGGTAAGCAACTTGTGGTTTACCTACGTTTGCATCTACTTTGAATTCTCTCAATAGACGGTCTACAATGATATCTAAGTGAAGTTCACCCATACCTGAAATGATTGTTTGACCAGTTTCTGTATCAGATTTAACTCTAAATGATGGATCTTCTTCAGCAAGTTTTTGAAGAGCGATACCCATTTTGTCTTGGTCAGCTTTTGTTTTTGGTTCGATAGCAACAGAAATAACTGGTTCTGGGAATTCCATTTTTTCAAGGATAATTGGAG
>JAKSUT010000108.1 GCA_024408705.1 bacterium
GTCCTATTGCAGGAATATCAAATCTTTTATCTTGAGATGGTTTTGCAACTTTAACTATTACAGCACCTTTTTTAGCTAATTTTGAACCTCTACGAATACATTTGTCAGTACCTTCAATAGCTTCAACTGCCATAATCATTTTATCTTTAATTACAACAGATTGACCAACATCAAGTTTTCCCATTTCTTTTGCCAAAGAGAAACCATAATTAACATCTTCCAATTGTGCTTTAGTTGGTTTTTTATTACCCAAAACACCTGCTGGAATCATAAGATTTTTGATAAATATTGTTTGGTCTAAAACTGTAACGCCGATTTTTTCAAGTTCACGTACCAAAATCAACATTACTTCATCATCATTTAATCTTTTTGCATTTTTGATAAGTTCTAATGCCATTGAATCAAATTTTGGACGTTTTAAAATCAAGCCTTTGTGTACTTTTCCAAGAAAAGTAAGTTGTTTTACACCTTCATCTTGTAAGATTTTTTTAATTTTTTTCACTTCTCCAGGAGAACAAGAATATACTTTTGAACAGCATTTTTTTAATTTGTTGCAATTGTCAGAAGATAAAGAAATTGCAACTACTTCAAAACCATTTTCTTTCGCATACTGAGCCATTATTACAGGTAATAAACCATCACCTGCAATAAGAGCTTGTTTATTTTCCAGCATTATAGACATAATTTTATTATTTCTCCTCGAATAAAATCTTTTATATTTTGATTATACTAAAACAAAAATAAAATAGCAAAAGTTATATTTTTATTAAATATACACTGTTTACATTTTGTACAAAACAAACTAAATATTATACAATTCTTTGTATGAATATATTATTTACAAGTAACATCTTTCCTGACATATTTGCAAATCTAATTGAATTTACAAGTCAAAAAGGGGACAAAGTTTATTTTTTAACAAACCAAAATATTAATACACACCTTGATAACGTTAAAAAATTTATCGCACCTAAAAAATATGACATTCCTAATGAATGTCACCCATATTTAGCAACATATACATATCAATTAAATAATGCCTTAGAAATTTTAGAACAAGCAAAAATTTTAAAAAGACAAGGCTTAAAACCTGACGTAATAATAGATAGCGCAAGTAGTGGTTGCGGTTTTTTCTTAAAAAAATTATACAAAAAAACTCCTATAATATCATATTTGGACTATTATCACCACGCAGAAGCCGATTTGGATATAGACACTAAAGCAAACATAAGATGTACAAACACTGGAAACCTTTTTAATTTAATATACACAGATTTTGCTTTCACACACACAAATTGGCAAAAACAAACATATCCAAAAGAATTTCAAAACAAAATAAAAGTTTTTAAATATTGGACAAACGAAAACCAACAATCAAATTCAGACGAAATTTCTATTAACGACAAAACACTGACAACAAAAGATAATGTCATAACTTATTTTGCAAATCCATATAACGCACAAGAAGGTTTTGAAAATTGTTTGCAAATAATAAAAGAAACTCAAACCCTTACAAACGACATTAATTTTGTAATCGTCGGATTAAATATTCAAGGAAATATTGGTGTTGATATGGAAAAAGTACATATTATTCCTGACATATCACAACAAGAAAAAATTAACCTTTTAAAAATCACAAAAGGTATAATTTATCCTGAAAATGAATATCCAATTTTGCCTGAAATATATGATGGACTTGCAAACAACTGCCAAATTTTTGCATACAAAACTGCACCTGCAAAAGAAATTTTGTCAGAAGAAAATTTCTGTCACCTTTTTGAATACGGAGATTATGAAAAACTTTGCAAAATATTACTAGAAGCAATCAAAAATAACAAAAAATCATCAGACTTTGCTAAGCAAAATCAAAAAAATATAAAAACATTTTACGATTACATAAAAGAAATTTATACAACAGGAGAAAACAATTGAAGATACTATTTTCCCATAGAGGTTTTCCCGGACAATTCAAATACATTCTCACAGCACTTGCATCACTTCCGGACTCAGATGTAAGATTTATAACTGCTAACGAAAAAGAAGGCAGCATCGAAGGTGTAAAAAGATATGATTATAAAATTTCTGCAAAAGAATCAGGACACTGTTCAGAAATTCTAAAAGAATATGACACCAATATTCTTCACGGAAAAGAAACTGCAAAACTTGCAAGGAAGCTCAAAGAAGAAGGTTTTATACCAGATATAATAATTGCACACAGCTGGGGAAATTCGCTATTTTTAAAAGAAATTTTTCCAAATACTCCAATGCTTTGTTATTTTGAATGGTATAGAAACTCAGCAAACATCGATGGTTCAGTTCCTAATGAAGATAAAAAAATAAGAGTTCGTTGTGATAATGTAGCCTCAGTATTAGACCTTTGTTCTTGTGATGCAGGAATATCACCAACTGAATGGCAGAAAGCTCAATTTCCAATAGATTTTCAACATAAAATAAAAGTTATCCACGACGGAGTAAACACTAATTTATGCAAACCAAATCCTGATGCAACATTTAAATTTGAAGGAAAAATATATTCACGCAAAGATGAAATCATCACTTATGCAACTCGTGGAATGGAGCCTATGAGAGGTTTCCCTCAATTTATGGAAGCAGTTGAAAAATTACAAAAAACCAGACCAAACACACATTTCTTTATTGCAGGATTAAACAAAGTTTTTTATGGTGATAAATCAAAAGGACTATCTTACAAAGACGACATGTTAAACAAATTACATCTTGATATGTCAAAAATTCATTTCGTAGGAGAACTAACATTTGAAAAATACATTTCACTACTTCAAATTTCTTCTGCGCACGTTTATTTGACATATCCATTTGTGCTTTCTTGGTCTTTGATTGAAGCATTATCTTGTGGATGTTTAATAGTATCTTCCAAAACTGCACCTGTTGAAGAAGTAATCAAAGATAATGAAAACGGGTTGCTTGTTGATTTTTATAACTCTGATGAACTTGCAGAAAAACTTGATTACGCGTTAAACAATCAAGCAAACTTAAATATTTTAAGAACAAACGCACGTAACAAAGCATTAGAAAAATATGAAGCTGAAAAAATGGTTAATGAACAATACAACTATATTTGTTCAATCATAAAAGCTTGGAAGGAGCAAAATAAATGATTATTTTATTTATACATGAAGGCTTTCCAGGACAATTTAAATATCTTGCGAGTGTTCTTGCCCAAAATGAAATGAATTTAGTATTATTTTTGACCGCTGATTCAGAAATTCCAACTGAAGCAGGAATAAACAAAATTGTTTATAAACCAGAAGAAATACCAAAAAACACAAATCAGCTTATATATAATTTTGAAAAAAAGCTTGCTCATTCAAAAGCAGTTGCAAAAATGCTAGAACTTATAAAGAGCAAAGATATCATCCCTGACGTAATATTTGGACATTCAGGTTGCATGTTTGTTAAAGACGTATTTCCAGATGTACCTTTTATAAAATATAGCGAATGGGTAGATACAAATGATTTTCCAGCAATAAAATTTTCTGGAGAAAATATTAATGACGATTACAAAGAACAATTAATACTTTCAAGCGCACACGATTTTTGCGAATTAGAACAAGCAGATGGAGCTATTTCCCCTCTTGAATGGCAAAAAGCACAATATCCAAAAAGTTTGCAACAAAAAATCACCGTCATTCACGATGGAGTAAATACTAATATTTGCAAACCTAACCCCGATACAGCATTTGAATTTGAAGGAAAAACTTATACATCTGATGATGAAATTGTTACTTATGCCACTCGTGGAATGGAGCCTATGAGAGGCTTCCCGCAATTTATGAAAGCCGCAGAAATTTTACTTAAAAAAAGACCAAATGTCACTATTTTTGTCGGCGGACTTAATAAAGTTTGCTATGGAAAACCGCTTAAAAACGACACTTGGAAACAAAAAATGCTTAGAGAATTAGACCTTGATATGTCTAGAATACATTTTATTGGGGGACAAGATTATGAAGATTATATAAAACTATTACAAACAACTTCTGCACACATTTATGCAACATATCCTTTCGTACTTTCTTGGTCATTAATTGAATCATTATCTTGCGGAACACCACTTATTTGTTCTTCAACAGAACCTGTTTTAGAAGTTATTAAAGACAACTATAATGGTCTTTTATATGATTTTTATAATATAAATATGATGGTTAAAAAAATTGAATTTGCTCTTGATAACAAAGATAAAATGGAAGAAATCAGAGCAAACGCAAGAAATACAGCCATTGAAAAATTCAACCTCACCGATAAATTAGTAGAACAAATTTATTATATTCAAAATATTATCAAGAACTCTAAAGCATAATAAAAAAGATGTTGCATTTGCAACATCTTTTTTATCACTTATCAAACTGACTCAAAACTAATTACAAAAATCTAATATAGTTTGTGTTATTTGTTGTAAAGGTTTTACAACTTCAGCGGCACCAAGTTGAATAGCTTCTTTTGGCATACCAAATACAATTGAAGTTGCTTCATCTTGTGCAATTGTTCTTGCACCAGCGTTTCTCATATTCAACAAACCTTGAGCACCATCTTTACCCATACCGGTTAAGATAGCACCGACAGCATTTTGGCCAGCAAATTTTGCTACTGAATTAAATAAAATTTCAACTGCTGGTCTTTGGTGGAACACCATCGGACCATCTAAAAGTGTAACATAATAGTTGATACCACTTCTTCTAATTTCCATGTGCTTGTTACCTGGAGCAATCAAAACTTTACCCATTGTCAAAGAATCGCCTTCTTCTGCTTCTTTAACTTCTACTTCACAAAGAGAGTTTAAACGTTCTGCAAATGCTTTTGTGAAATTCTGTGGCATGTGTTGAACTACAACAACAGGCGGACACATAGATGGCAAACGTTGAATTACATCTCTCAATGCTTCTGTACCACCAGTAGAAGCACCAATTGCAACAATTTTATTTGTTGTAGCAACAGAAATAGCAGCTGTCTTAATTCCTGTTGATGTTGGTAAATTATCAGGGTCACGTTTTTGAACTTTTACTTTTGCTGCTGCTTTTACTTTTTCAATCAATTGTTCTGACATGTCACCAACTGAATAAGCAGTACCAGGTTTTGATAAAACTTCAACTGCACCAAGTTCCATAGCTTTTAAAGCAACATCCCCTCCTCGTTTTGCAAGAGAACTTACAATAACAACAGGGATAGGATAATGTTTCATTAATTTACCCAAGAAAGTCAAACCATCCATTCTTGGCATTTCAATATCTAATGTAATAACATCAGGTTTCAGATACACAATTTTATCACGTCCTACAAACGGGTCGGGAGCTGTACCTACAACCTCAATTTCAGGATCGGCTGAAAGTTCTTGTTCAAAAACTTTTCTTATCATTGCGGAATCATCAATTATTAATACTCTTATTGCCATGGTATTAACTCCTTTTTACGCTACTTTTGATATACAGTTGGCTCTGAATAATTAAATTTATGTTTTAACTGAATCAAACTTTCTGAATGACCGATAAACAAATATCCTTTTGG
>JAKSUT010000109.1 GCA_024408705.1 bacterium
AAAATTATTATTATTTTTAGAGAATGTAATAATACTCTCAAAAATGATTTAGTTCAAAACAAAGCCTTTTCTACATACGCAAGTATAATGAGAGAATATGGCAATGGATTGGAAGATGCAACTAATGAAGAATTAATAGATAAAATTTATGATGGTTTAATTACAAACGACACCGTTAAAGCAATCAAAGATAAATTATTAAACGAAGAAAACGGCATTGATAAATACTTTGAATTCTCTGACGCAATAAACGAATTATGCAAAGCTCAAAATGATGTTAAAAATAACAACGTAGTTAGAAACGCATTAAATGAAGCAGTAGAAAATGCAGCTCAAAAACTACAAATGCCAGTAGAAAACAAAAACAAAATCATCGATGCAATCTATGCATATTCTATCGGTAAAGTTGATGGAATAAATGCTGATAAAAAAGTAATGATGGATCACTTCAACACTAGAGCATACAACCAAACAATCTCAGAAGCAGTAAAATATGCTAACTTAGGTTTAAGCGAAGAAGAAACAGAAAAATACATTGCTACAATCCACAACGAAATGCTACAACCAGCATTAAATAAATACCGTGCAACAATGGAAATTATGATGTCATTACCTGGAAACCCAACTTTCTACGCAGGTGATGAATACGGCGAAACAGGTTTTGAAACTCCTGGTAACAACGTTTACCAACACAACAGAGAACAAATCCACAGAACTTGGGCTACTGATGCAAACAGACCTGCTATCCAAGCTTTCCACGAAGAATTCAAAAAGACATTCAACATCAGAAACCAAGAATGCTTCAAACCATTTATTGATGGAGACACTCTTGTACTTGATTACCACTCACATTCTTTAGGTGGTGTTTACAGATACGACAAAGACAGCGACGTTATCACAATATTCAACACAGATGGTTTCGACAACACTAGAGCAGCAAACCAAGTTAAAGAATGTAATGTAAACGAACTTGCAATAGATGGTGCAAACTTCAATATAGACAACGCATACGGAACAAACGAATTTGTACACGTTGATAAAGCTGGTAAAGAAATCAAAGATGGTTACTACAGAATGGAAGGTAACAAATTGAAAAAATATACAGATGCAAACTTCCAAACACCTGCAACTATCGCTCTTACAACAGCTGCAACATACTTTGTAAGAAAAGCTGCAAAAGCAGTTAAAGCAGCAATGTAATTCACAAATTAAAGTTATTTAAAAATAAAGACAAAAACTACTGTCTATGCTAAAATTCAAATAGACAGTAGTTTTTTATAGGGGTAAAAATGAGTAATTTTGAAATCAAAAAAATGAATACAGCGCAGTTTTTAAACTTCGCACTAGGATTTTTCGGTTTACAATTTGCGTGGCAAATGAGAATAATTCTTTCAGGACCTGTCACAGAAAGCCTTGGTGCTTCACCATTTATTTATGGTTTAATCTGGCTAGCAGGACCTTTTACAGGCATGGTTGTTCAACCAATCATTGGTGCAATGAGCGATAACACTCAAAGCAAATTTGGAAGAAGAAGACCATATTTGCTAGGCGGTGCGATTTTAGCATCACTTGCATTATGGGCATTTCCAAATTCAGCTTCTATTTCAGGATTTTTCGGAAACATTACTGGTCTAAATCTTCCACTATGGGCTGGTTTACTTGTCGCAGCAATAATGATTTGGATTATTGATGCTTGCGTTAATGTTGCGCAAGGTCCTTACAGAGCATTAATTCCTGATGTTGTAGTACCAGAACAACACTCACTTGCAAATTCTTACATCAGTCTTGCTATTGGGCTAGGTTCTGTTGTTGCAGCAGGAACAGCACCATTATTAAAATACTTATTCCACTATCAAATGTCTATTCCTGCACAATTCATTATGGCAGCACTTGCATTTACACTTGCAATGACTTGGACTTGTTTAACAATAAAAGAAAAAGACTCAAGAAAGACACAAGAAGAAAAAGCAGAAGAATCTGAAAAACAAAATTTCTGGAAAGATTTAAAAGACTTTTTCTTACTTTCACCAGAAGTTGCAAAAATATGCGTAATGCAGTTTTTCACTTGGATAGGTATGATGTGTATGATGATTTTCTTCACTCAATTCTCTATTCACACAGTATTTGGGGTTCCAGACCTTACAACTGCAACAGAAACTATTAAAAACTCATTTGAAGCAACAGTTGTAAAAGGAACAAACTATTCTTCAATCTGTTTTGCAGTATTTAACCTTGTTTGTTTCTTAATAGCTATTCCAATCGGAATTTTATCAGGAAAATTCGGAAACAAAAAAGTACATGCAATATCTCTAATCTCAATGATTTTTGCATATCTTGGAATGGCTTATTTTAAAACCAACCCAACTGCAGTTATGCTTTTAATGGCTTTATCTGGTATCGGCTGGGCAAGTGTTTGCGCATTACCTTTTGCAATGCTTTCAAAATACATCAAAGCTGGAACAGAAGGTTCTGTAATGGGTATTTTCAACATATTTATAGCAGGGCCTCAAGTATTTGTTTGCACACTTGTTTCTTGGCTAATTTCAAAATGCGTATTTGATATGGCAAATATTGGTATAAACTACCATTGGGAATATTCATTCCTAATTGGAGCAGGATGTCTTTTAGCTGCGACATTATCACTTGCAACAATAAAAGAATAAAAGCATAAAAAAGACACTAAAAAAAGAGGATTTAATTTTCGAAAATTAAACCCTCTTTTTTAAATCTAAAATCTAATCAATTCATCAAATATTTTGATTGCATATTTATCAGTCATACTTGAAATAAAATCAATTATCAATTTTCTATAATCATTTTGAGAACTTATATCATATACAACTGAATTTTTGCAATGATTATTGATTTTATCACCCAAATCAATATTTGTATATTTTATCAACCAATCTTTAAAATGAGGAATTAGATTTGGATATAAATCGTGTTCTTTTTCCATATTTGATAAAATACTGTCACCATAGTAATTATCAAGTTTTTCAAAAATTGTTTCGATAATCAATCTTGCATATTTTTTAAATGGTCTTAGTCTTGGGTGATCACAAATATGATCGTAATTATAATGTTTTATGACATTCATCAATTCAAAACATTCATCAGAGAACACAAGACCTTTTTCTATAGATGAATTATAGCAAAGATCTCTAATGAAATGATGAGTCAAAATTGTAATGCTAACTTCTTGCAATTCTTCGTATGAAATTGCTTTTTGAATAATATGTTCAAGTTCTTTGATTTGGTCTTTAGTCAATATTTTATTGATTAAAGCATCCTCAATATCACGACCTAGATAAGCAATTTTATCGGCAAGTTTAACAATACAACCTTCATAAGTAAACGGATGAGTTTTTCCACCTTTTTGAATATCATACAAGTCAATAAAATCATTACGTGGTTTAATAACTTGTTCATCTAATTCACCACAGTGGCAAACAATACCGTCACGAACTGCGTATGTCAAATTCATATTACGTTGAAAATCGTGATAATCAGGTAAAGTTTCTATATCATCAATAAAATGCAAACTGTTTGCTTCGTGCCAGAAGCAAGATTGAATATTATACTGTTTTACAATATCGTCTAAAATATATTCACCTTGATGTCCAAAAGGTGCGTGTCCTAAATCGTGACCGTATGCAATAGCACTAACAAGTTCCAAGTTCAAATTCAACTGTTTGGCAATAGTTTCTGAAATTGAAGCAACGTGTGAAACGTGCTCAATACGTGTGCAAATATGGTCATTATCTGTAGCAAAAAAGACTTGAGTTTTATTCTTCATTCTACGATATGCAGTACAATGAAGAATTCTGTGCAAATCTCTTTCATACGGACTTCTAGGGTCGTAATTCTTTGTATAAATAGGCGTAATTCTAGAGGTAGCCTGTTCATACTTAGGATTACCTGGGACCATTGCTACAGAAGAAAAATCAACAATTTTAGGATTTTTATTTAAATCAGAATTTTTACTCATAATATAATTATACATTATTTTTTAAAAAATTAAAGTGTTTAAAAATTAAACTCTTCGTTGTTCAGAAACTGAATGAATAGAAATAGCATTAACTCTACAATCAGCAACACATCTACCACAACCAATACAAGCATCTTTATTGACAATAATACTTTCATCTTTTTGATAAATTGCGCCAACTGGACAATGGTGAACACATTTTTGACAATTAATACAAAGACCATTATCAATTTCAGCATACGCAATTTGTGTAGATTGTTTTTCTTCTAAAGACAACTCAGCTATTGCATCAGCAGGACAAATTTGAATACAATTATTACACCCAAATTCGCAATAATTGCCATCATAATCAATGTGTACAACACCAAAATTATCATCTGCCGGTTTTAGCACTTTTGTAGGACAATTTTGAACACATAAGTTACAATTCAAACATTTATGAAAAAATTCTTTTTCTGACCCAGCCCCTGGAGGCAAAATCACACCGAATATTTTTATAAGCTTTTTATTTACATAATTTATTCCAAGTTTCAATGACCCAATAAACGCTAATACAACTGACGTAGTTAAAATAAAACTTCTTCTTGATTTTACAAACTCAACAACTTTATTCTTTTTAAAGCTTATAGCATTTTTAGAACACGTAGAAACACATTTCAAGCATCTAACGCAAGTTTCATTATCAATATAATGATTTTTTGCATCAATTGAAGATGCTGAACAATTCTTTTCACACATACCACAATTAACGCAACTATTTTCATCAATGCTCAATTTATATGTAGAATTTCTTGATAACAAACCTAAAATTGTTCCGACAGGACAAATATTTGTGCAAAAAAAACGACCTGAAAACCAAGATAAAATTGCAATACAAATCAATGACGCCAATCCGAAACAAGATAATTTCATCGCTGATGCAAATATTGAGTAAGGTTCAATAAATCTTGCAACAACAACTGTTTTACCTAAAATAGTACCCAATACGATTGCTGCAATAAAATATTTAACAAAATAACGTGGTTTAAAAGAATATTTTTTCTTATTTAAAAACAACAAAAATTCTTGAAAAAGTCCAAGCGGACAAATCAAAGAACAATAAAATCTTCCAAAAAATAATGGAACTAAAATCAAAAAGATTAAATAAACTAATACACCAATAGAAAATTCTACAATTAACCTTTGAAGAGAAGGAACAATCTGCAAATGTAAAAGTTTTAAATTCAAAATTCCAAATATCACAAATACAGTAGCAATAAAAACTACTAATGACATGCAAACTCTTATATTGTAAATCTTTTTGTTATCCATTTCGAAAACATTATACGACGAATAACAATTTTAACAAAGATTATTTCACTAAAAGACAAGAAGCACATAATGCTGAATAAACAACTGCAACATAAAACATAAAAAATCACTCTTTCTAACAACAACTAATCACATGTATTTTATGACTCAATATAACACTTTTAATATTCAAATTTATAATACTTAACAAATCCTAGTGTAAAGTTAAT
>JAKSUT010000011.1 GCA_024408705.1 bacterium
ACTGCGATATTTCTAACTAAAGTTCTAACTTGTTCTACACCTTCAAAATTTTGCATTTTGTTCTCCTTTATAAGATTTATAGCACATGCTTGTGTCTCATTATAGCACTGCATGTTTTTGTAAAGTCTTTTATTTAATATTTATATATATTTTTAAAATATTTTTATTAGCCACTGATTTAATTTTAATATGTTTAAAAAGTGTGAATTAAAATTTTTGTTATTCATTGAATTATTTTTACAAATTTTAATATATTTTTTTAAATATGATACTAAATATTTACATGATATAATTATAAGTATGAAAAAAGGGATTTTAGTATTACTATCAGGATTATTGTTTATTGGTTATTTTACGGATTTTGCAATGTCTAGTGAATTAACTGATGATTACTTTGATATTGCAACGAATTATTTTAATTCAAATGATTATAAGAAAACGATTGAATATTTAGATTTAATTTTGTCAATAGAACCTGATAATTTAAAGGCAAAAAATTTATTAAAAAAACTTGTTCCTGATGAAGAAAAAACTCAAACTGTCGTAGTGGAAGAAGTTTTAAATAAAGCAGAAAATCCAGAATTCGTAAAAATAGTTGATGTTGAATCTGTGAATTTGCAAAATGAAATGTATGATTCGGCTTATTACAATAAGAAGGGTCAAGAGTTTTATCAACAAGGTGATTTAGATTCAGCAATTCAATATTTTTATAAAGCAATCGCTTTAAATAGTAAAAACGCAACTGCATACAATAATTTGGGGATGAGTTATTGGCAAAAAAATAATATAGAAGAAGCGATTAAGAATTTTAAAAAAGCGTTTTCGCTTAATTCAAAATACACTCAGCCTTTGACAAATTTGGCAAATGTTTATATGCAGCAAGGTGACGAAAAAAATGAATTTTTCTATTTGCAAAAAGCGATTTCTATTAATCCTAATGATGAATTATCTTCTTTGTTCTTAGGTGATTATTACAGAAGAAGAAATGAATATTTTTCAGCAATAAAAGCGTATAAAAATGTGATTGAAATTAATAATAAAAATTCAAGAGCATATATGAGTTTGGCATTGTGTTATTTTGAAATCGAAGAATTTAATTTGTGTTCTCAAAATTTGATGAAATTTTTGGACTTAAATCCTGAATCTGATTATGCGTATTTTATATTGGCAAAAGCAGCATTTGCAACATCTCATTTTGAATATGCAAAAAGTTTTATAACAAAAGCAATCGAATTGAATGAATGTGCAAATTATCGTTTCGTGTTAGCAAAAATAGATTATGCAAATGGTAATTATGAAGCGGCAAAAGAAATTTTCCAACAATTACTAAACGATAATACTACCGCTGAATTATTTAATTATATGGGTTTGTGTTATTACAAGTTGAAAGATGCAGATGCTGCTACAACTAATTTTAGAAAAGCTATTGAACTTGATGGTTTAAAACCTATTTATTATTACAATTTAGCTCAATGCTATAAATCTATTGGTGACAAAAAAACTTATGCCAGATATGTAAATACTGCAACTCAAATTAATCCTGTAAACATTCAGGATTATATAGATTTGAGCTATATTTATATGGATAATTCAAATCCAAGTTATGCAATAAAAACTTTGGATCAAGCAATATTAAAATATCCTCAAGCAAAATCTTTGTATTATGCAAAGTTGAGGATTTTTGAAGCTATTGGTGATAATATACATTATAATGAATTGAAAGATTTGATTGAGGTTAAATTTAACGACAATGAAGAAATCAAAAAGAAAAAATAAATTTACATTTAAGGATGTTGTAAATTCTTTTTCCGTAATTTTTATAGCATCAATTTTGTTTTGGTGCTTTGGAGATTATACAGAAGCAAGTAATGTTGTGTCATTTGCGCAAGTAAGTGATGTGCATTATTCAAGTACAGATTTAAATACTTCATATAAATTGACTGCTGAATCAGGTGAAGTTTTTAAAGATGTTGTTTTACAAATTAATGAATATCGTCCTAAATTAGATTTTGTAATGTTTACTGGCGATATGGTAAATAAACCTTTGAGAAAAGAATTGAAAGAATTTTTAACTATTGCAAAAGATATAAATTCTCCTTGGTATGTTGCTTTCGGTAATCATGATGTATGTATTGGAGGCGCATTAACTAAAAAGTTATATTTTGAAACTGTTGGAGAATATAATAAAAATTTCAAATTTAGAAAATCTTATTATTCTTTTGTTCCTAAAAAAGGATTTAAGGTTATTGTGTTAGATTCTATAATTGATGACCATTTAACTTCAAATGGTAAAATATCTGAAACACAAATGAAATGGCTTGATGAAGAATTGAAAAAAACAAAATCTTCAGATGTAATATTAGTATTTCTACATGTTCCAGTAATTGAACCTTTTCCAAGTCCAAGTCATAAATTGTTAAACGGTGATGAATTGTTTGAACATTTAAGCAGAAGTTCTAATCCTATAGGTGTTTTTACAGGTCATTATCACATGACAAAAATTATTCAAAAAGGTAATATATTATTTGTAAACTCTCCATCTTTAGTTTCTTATCCAAATGCGTTTAGAATTGTAAAAGTTAAGAATAATAAAAAAGAAGCAGTGTTTGATATACGTTTAAAAGAAACTAGATATAAAGATGTTCAACGCAGAGCAAAGATGTTGACATTTGGGTCTGGTAGGTATTATGGTTTAGAAAAGGATAGAAATGCATCCTATGTTATAGAAAAGAAATAAGGTGTAATATGAGTAAAGAAAAGAATTTTAGTGTTAAATTAAGAGGCGTAAGAGGAAGTTATCCTTTACCATACAAAGATTTTTTAGAATTTGGTGGTAATACAGCTTGCGTTGAAGTTAATGCAGGTGGACATTTGATTATCATTGATGCTGGTACTGGGTTGATTAATTTAGGTGATGAATTAATTAGAGAACATATCGCATCAGGTCCAAGTTTGTATGAAAGAAAACCAGTAGAAGCAACTTTATTACTTAGCCATATTCACCAAGACCATATTCAAGGTTTTACTTTCTTTAAACCTGCAAATATTGCAACTACAAACTTAAATGTTTTTGGTGCTGCAAGTTATAACGAAACATTGGCAGATGAATTATCTGATTTATTATTTACAAAATCTTTCCCATTAGATTTGGGTGATATTGCTGCTAAAATGGAAATTTTTGACTTAGAAGAAACAGATTGTATTGTTATTAATGACGAAGGTACAACTGTAAAAAGAGTTGAAACAAAAGAAGATTTAGTTGCAAAAGATGGTGAAGTTGTAATTACTTGTTATAAATCTTATGCACATCCACAAGACGGAGTTATGATTTACAAAATTTCTTATGATGGTAAATCTTTGGTTTATGCAAGTGATAAAGAAAGTTATGTAGGCGGAGATAAAAAATTGGCAATGTTTGCAAAAGATTGCGACTTGCTAATTCATGATGCTCAATATACAACAGAAGATTATATGAGTTCATATGCACCAAAACAAGGTTTTGGACATTCAACTTTTGATATGGCACTTGAAGCTAAACAACAAGCAAATGCTAAGAAATTGATTTTTTTCCATTTTGATCCGTCATACAAAGATGATAAATTAAGCGAAATCAGAAATCATTATCAAACTGAATGCAGCGACGCTTATGTTGCATACGAAGGTCTTGAAATAGAATTATGATAAAAAAAATAATTATAGTATTTTTGCTGATATGTTTTACTTTCCCTTTGTCTGGTTATGTAAGACCTGATGTAGATACTATTGACGCAAGAAGAAATGCTCAAAATCATAATAATTTGGGTTTGTGTGATATTGCAAATGGAGATTATTATGGTGCTGTGCAAGAATTTTTGTTGGCGATTGCACTTAATCCAAATACACAAGCAACTGCAGTTTATTATAATAATTTAGGCGAAACTTATCTTAAATTAGGTTATTATAAAGATGCAAAAGAGTGTTTTGAAAAAGCTGTAAATCAATATAGTTTAAATTTTTTGTATTATCAAAATTTAGCAAAATCATATAAATTATGTGGCTTGTTATCAAAAAAGATAAATGAGTGTCGAATAAAATCTAGAACTAATCCATTGTCAATGATTCTTTTAGGACTTTGCTATATAGAAAGCGGTCAAAAAAGAGCTGGTGTTATTAAATTGGATGAATTTTGTATGTCAGAACCTGATTTAATAATTACGGAATCAGTGAGAGAATATTTGAAGGTAGTTGCAAAATTTTAGTTTAAAATTTTAAAGGTAATAAAAAAGGCGAAAGTTCAAAAGAACTTTCGCCTTTTTTATTTGAATTAAATCAATTATTCAACGATGATTGCTCCAACTGGGCAAGCATCAGCAGCTTCTTTAACACAATCAATGTTATCAGCTACGTTAGCTTCGTTAACAACTGCTTTATCTTCTACTGAAAATACAGCATCACAAATTGATTCGCAAGCACCACATGAAATGCAGCTATCTTCGATTTTTACGCTCATCTTGTTTCTCCTATTTAAGTAATTACATATTGTAAAAACTATTCATATTAGTTTTACAATAATGATTATATCAGAAAAAAAAATAAAATCTACCCATAGGACACAGATGAGTTTTAGATGCTTGCTCCACCTGATGTAATTTTATTTAGAGCTTCTTTTGAAGAGTCAGTTTTTTTAACTAGGTCGATAGCAAAGTTAATTGATTCAACATCTCTTAAAATTGCATCTTTTAAGTTTAGTATTTCATCAATAGTTAAATCTTCTGTTCTTGCAACACCTGAAGTTATAAATTCGCTTAATTTGCCTTGTGAAGTTTCATCAAAACCAGGAAGATTAAGTTTCATTGCGTACCATTTATGGAATTGTTGAATCATCCAAATTTTATCAACTGGTTTTTTATCAATTATAAACATTGTTTCTGTTTGACAAGAAAATTTACCTGATGTGATTAAGTTTAAGTATAAAGCTTTTAAACCTGTGTTAGAAATTATTAAACCTGTTTCTAAAGATGCTAGTTTTAATAATTTTTGAGCAAACGGAATTTTATAAACAGGAGTTCCGTTTTTTCTAATCATAGCAACAAGTTTATCAGGATTATTTTTATGTTTTGCCAAAATAGTTGTTATATTTGCTTCTAATTTTGTTTTAATTTTTGCATTTTTAGTTGAGAAAGAAACATTAACTCCATTAGTACAAAATTTTCTTGATTTTTGAGCAGTTTTAGTTTTCTTGCTTTTTAGGCAACAAATAATACTATGTTGAATATTTAAAATTAAGTTTTGAATAAAATCTATCATAACCAATTCCTTATATATATAAAAACATATAAGTTGAAAAAATTGCCAAAATTTAAAAAATGTATAAATTTATTCTTTTACTGCACCTTGCATAAGGTCATTTATAAAATATTTTTTGCCTATTAAAAATATTAAAATGGTTGGTATTGTACAAATAACGGCACACGCAAGTAAATCACCCCAGTTAGTGCTTTCTCTTAAACTACCTTTAAAAACAGCAAGTGCAAGAGGTAAAGTTCTCATATTATCAGAATTTGTGATGATTAGAGGCCACATAAAACTGTTCCAACTAGATATAAAAGTAAAAATAGAAAGAGTTGCTACTGTTGGTGCTGCAAGTGGAAGTGCAACGTGGAAAAATGTTTTTAATACTCCGCAACCATCTATTATAGACGCTTCTTCTAAATCTTTTGGAAAAGAAAGAAAAAATTGTCTAAACATGAAAACTCCAAAACCACCAAAAAATCCTGGAATAATCAATGCTTGATAAGTATCTACTAAGTGAAGTTCTCTCATTAAGTAAAATAAAGGAATAATGTTTACTTGTGGTGGAATCATCATTGTTATTAAAATAATTATAAAAATAGCATCGCTACCTTTGAATTTAAGTCTTGCAAAAGCGTATCCTGCAAGTGCTGCAAAGATTACTTGTCCAAATGTAGTTGCAAGAGCTACAAATAAACTATTCATAAAATATCTTGTTATTGGTAGACTTGTGAAAACATTTATATAGTTTGAAATAGTGAAATTTTTAATAAAAATACTTGGTGGATAATTAAATATTTCAGAACTTGATGAAAGAGAAAGATTAATCATTGCAAAAAATGGAATGAGCATGCTTAATGCAATTATTCCCAAAAATAAATATGCAAAAATAAATTTTAACTTCTTCATATTAAGAATGATAACATGAAAAAATTAGGATATATTTCATTTTTAGACAATTAAAAATTTTTGTAATTTACATATTGATACAATTTTTTTATTGAGAAATTTTGTTGTATAATTTCAAATAAGAAATGTTGTAGGGATATAAGTTGGTATTTTATACTTATTTATAATCTGAGGAGTATATTTAGAGGGGAAACCCTGTTTCAATATGAAAAAGGTTCTTATAGTAATACTGGGAATTATTATGACTTTTACATCTGCATACGCAGATGAATTTTCAGTTGCTGAGAATACATATAAAGAAGATTTAGAATTTGATATAGAATCAACAAAAAAAGTTAATAATAGAACTCAGATAAAAGAAACTGTATATATTAAAAACATTGAGATTGAGGGTACAAATGTTATTAAACCCGAAGATGTCATGTCTGTTATGCAAATGCAAAGAGGTGATGAATTTAGTCGTGACCTTATTCAAGCTGACTTAAAATCAATATACAACTTAGGTTCTTTTACAGAGCACATGAAAGCAATCCCTATAACAAATGCAGATGGTTCTATTACCCTAAAAATTGTATTAGAAGAAAATACCCCAATTGTTGATTATACTCTTGACGGAAATTCAGCAGTATCAACTGATGAATTAATGACATTTCTTGCATAGCATGTTATACTTGAAATCAGTAATATGCTATTTTTAAATTTATTAGGTGCAATAAAATAGATTGTTAATACAATTGGTAAAATCAAATACAAGAATGTTATGCTTCAAAAGGCTATATTCTTGCAAGAGTTGATGCTTTGAACGATGATCCTGATGGAACTATCAATGTTCACATTAGTGAAGGTAAAATTGATAGAATAAAAATTCAGGGTAATGAAAAAACAAAAGACTACGTTATTGCAAGAAACATTTTGACAGAAGCAGGTGGTGTATATAATGAAAATCAAATTAAAGAAGATTTGGTTAGATTATATGCAACTCAAGCATTCAAAGATGTAAGAAGAGACATTGAGGTTTCTGATAGACACCCTGATATGTATGATGTTACAATTTGTGTTGAAGAACAACGTTCCGCTTCTTTATCTGTTGGTGCAGGTCTTGATTCTGCAACTGGTTTATTTGGTTCTGCTGGTATCGTAGATAATAACTTTAGAGGTTTAAATCAAAGAGTTGGTTTGAATTTATTGGCAGGTTCTGGTCTTATTTTAAACGACTCATCTGTTTTAAATCACATGAATTTACAAGCAGAATTGAGCTTCTTTGAACCATATTTCATAAATGCAGATAATTCATTTATGGGAAAAATATTCTTTAGAGATTTTGGTAGTTACCAAATTCCGTTAGCTATTGAAAGAAGATTTGGTGCAGAAGCAACTGTTTCTCATAAAGTTAAAAATAATAAAAATTTAAGATCAACTTTCTCTTTAGGTTTGGAACATGTAAAAGTTGAAGAGGGTGATGATTGGCAAATCGCAAATTTGTATAATGCTTATGGTGTTCCAATTTCAGAGAGAGCTAAACAGTTAGAAGGTGGTTTATTCTTATCTTTAAGTCCAGGTTTGACTTATGATACAAGAGATAATTTAGTAAATCCAAGAGCTGGTGTTTACGCGAATGTGAGATTTGATGAATCTGTTTGTGTAGATAAATTTGAAAATAGTTTTGGTAAACTTACAGGTTCGATTAAAAAATATGTAGCTGTTGGTAAAAAATCTTCATTATCTTTGACAGCAAGAGCAGGTGGAAATCTTTGGGGAAATATGCCTGAGGTTATGGCTTATCACTTAGGTGGACCTTATTCAATCAGAGGCTTCAAAATGAGTGGTGTAGGTACTGGTAATGCATTTGTAATGGGTTCTGCCGAATTAGCCGTTCCAATTCCGTTTATGGACAAGTTGAAATTCTCATTCATGGATAATGTAAGACTTACAATGTTTGTAGATGCCGGTAAGATATTCGGCGAATCTCCAACAAATATTGTTTATGAAAGACCAATGGAAGCAGTTTCTGCAGGTTTAGGTTTGAAATTGTTTATTCCTGGCATGGGTCCTTTGTCTATTGATTATGGTATTCCATTGACCAACCCTGGTGATAAAAACTCTAAAGGTTACTTCACTTTCGGTATTGGCGATATGATGTATTAATAGAGTTTGGTTAAAGTGTAGTAGTGTAGTAAAAAATTAAATTATAATAAAAGAGGAGGAAAAATGAAAAATTTTAAAACTTTAGTAGTTGTTTTAGGAACTGCTATGATGTTAACTTCAAGTGGTATTGCAAATGCAAACGGTATAGGTTATATTGATTATAAGAAAATTCAAGAAAATTATACAGAAGCAAAAGAAGCAATCAAAACAGTTGATGCAAAAGCTCTTGAACTTCAACAATACCTTGTAGATAAGGAAAAACAATTTAAGACTTTGGATTCTCCAGTAAAAAAACAAAATTTTGAAGCAAAAACTGCGAAAGAATTTAAAGCAAAACAAGATGCATACCTAAAATTAAAATTACAAAAAGAAGAAGCTGTTTATGACAAAATCCAAGCAGCAACAAAAAAAGTTCTAGTAGAACAAAAACTAGATGCAGTTCTTGATTACAGAGTTATCTTTGTTGGTGGTATTGATGTAACTGAGTTAGTATTGCAAAAATTAAATGCTTCAAGTAAATAGTTTATATTTAGGTAGTACATAAATAAAGGACATTGATTTATGAGAATAGTTGATTTAATTGACAAGAAAAAACATGGTTTAGCTCATACAAAGGAAGAAATTGATTTTATAATCAATTCGATGATGGACGGCTCTGCCCCTGATTATCAGATTTCGGCGTGGTTAATGGCTATTTATTTTAAATCAATGACAGAACAAGAAACAGCATGGCTTACAGAAGCATTAATTAAATCTGGTGATGTTATCGACTTAGGTGAATTTTCTAAAAAAGTTGTTGATAAACATTCAACAGGTGGTGTAGGTGATAAAGTTACATTGACTTTAATTCCGTTGTTGGCTGCTTGTGGTGTTCCTGTTGCAAAACTTTCAGGTAAAGGTTTGGGACATACAGGTGGAACAATTGACAAACTTGAATCAATACCAAATTTCAAGACTGCTTTATCAATTGAACAAATTATGGAACAAGTTGGAAAGATTGGTGTAGCGATTGCTTCTCAAACTCAAAAACTTACTCCTGCAGACGGAAAACTTTATGCGTTGCGTGATGTTACTGCAACTGTTGATAGTATGCCTTTGATTGCATCTTCTGTTGTTTCTAAGAAGATTGCTTCAGGTGCTGATAATATTGTTTTAGATGTTAAATATGGTTCAGGTGCATTTATAAAAACTCCTCAAGATGCAGTAAAACTATCTAACTTAATGGTAACAATAGGAAAACATTTGAACAAATCAATTACAGCCGTTGTAACATCAATGGAAGAGCCTTTAGGTAGAGCAATCGGCAACTCTGTTGAAGTTTTTGAAGCAGTTGATTTCTTGAAAGGTAAAACTACTGGCGATTTAACTGATTTGACTTACGAATTTGGTGCAATTGCGCTTGTTCAAGTTGGATTGGCAAAAGATAAAGAAGATGCTATGAATAAACTTAAAGATGCAGTAAATTCAGGCAGAGCATTAGATAAGTTTAAAGAACTTGTAAAAGCTCAAGGCGGAGATGAAACTTCACTTGATGATTATTCAAAATTTGCTACTCCAAAATATAAAGTAGAAGTTAAATCAGAAAAATCTGGTTATATCAAAAAAGTTGATGCTTATAAAATTGCTTATGGTTGCAAATTGTTAGGTGCAGGTAGAGAAAAGAAAACTGACGATATTGATTACAGCGTAGGTATTTATTTGAATAAGAAAAGTGGCGAAAAATGTGATAGTGGCGAAGTTCTATACACTATTTATTCAAATGATGAAGCAAAAACAAAACTTGCAAAAGACATTTGTGATGAAGCTTTTGACTTTTCTTCAAGCGAAGTAAAAATTGATAATTTGATATATGAGGTTATAAGATAATAATGCGTTCAACAAGACCAAAATTTGTAATTAAATCAGCTCCAAGTGATGATGCTCAAGCGTTAGAAGATTTGCTAAACGGCATGTCAAAAGACGGTTGGGATTTGTATAGTATGCATGAAGTTGAAACAGAGGATGGTTATCAATTTAATTGTATTTTTGCATCTGAAGAAGAAGTTTCTTCAGACAATGACGATGACATTTTGGATAGTGTTACTTTTAAAAGTCAAATGGAAAAATTGTTGTCGTCAAAGACTTCTGCTTATGAGTCTTGTGTAGAAATTCAACAAAAAATCAAAGAAAAAAGAGCAAAAATTGCTGCTTTGAAATCAAAATTAGAAGCGCAATTAGAAGCTCCTATTTCAAAGAGTAGAAAAGTTATCAATGATGAAATTTCTGACGCGATAAAAGAACTTGACGGATTAAAACAAGAGTTGGTACAAACAATTTCTCCAAATTCTTGGTATTCAAAAGTGAATGAAGATAAACTTGTTATATCAATGAGTGAAGAAGTTTTGCCTGTTGTAAATCCTGATTTGGGCGCTCCATTGATTGCAGAAACAGTTAAAGTCAGAGAAAATTTAACAATGTCATTGGGTTATGTTTTGTCGAAAGTTAAATTTGATACCGATGATGAATTAAATTCAAATGAGTTTTCTATAAAAATTCACGGCAATACAGTTTTGACTTCTGCTGTTTATTCAGGTTATAAAGCTTTTTATGAAAGCGATTTGAACGTATCTAAAAAAATAAAAGATGCTATTTATGATACAGATGTAACTTCTGGTAGAAAAGTTGTTTGGATAAAAGAAGACAAGACAAAAGATTACTGGGAAAACGGTTATACCGCAGCAGAATTTATTGCGAAAAATTTGGAATGGGTTGCCGTAAACAATGTTGATGATTTGTTAGATTATGATGATGTGAATAAATATATGGAAATTGTGGGCGAAAAAAATTCGTTCTTGGTTGAAAATATTATTCCTGACTTTGTTTCAGTTTCAGAAATAAAATATATTCTTGCTTGTTTGATAAGAGAGCGTGTTTCTATCAAAGATATAGTTTATGTTTTTGAAAAGATTAATGACTATGCAGATGATTCTATGAAAGAAGATTTGCTAGATAAGATAAGACTTGCGTTGGCAAAAAATATTTGTAAATCAAATGCAGACGAAAATGGAGTAATTCCAGCTGTTGATCTTTCTGAAAAATCATATACTGCGATTTTTTCAAGTTTGGAAGAATCTGACGATAATGTTGTAAGAATTGAAGCAACAAAAGCAAGTAAAGTAGTAAAAAAATATATAAAAATATTAAAAGAAGCGCAAATGTTACCTTCTGACGTGGTGGTTTTAGCACCGATGGAAGTTCGTCATATGTTGTTTATGGTGTTTGCAAACTTTATGCCAAATGTAAAAGTTATGGCAAAAGAAGAAATTGAAAGCGAATTCACACTAGAAATGTTAGGCGAAATATAATAAACATAAGAGAAAATTTGAGTTTTTGTAAAAAGAGGCTGTTTCAAGCGGTACTAAAACCTCTTTCTTGAACATTAGCCTCTTTAATATTATAAAATTTTTTGCTTCTGATTACAAGCCTAAAAATATTTGCAAACGTCTAATGAAAATAAAGATACAATACATATTTATAAAGATGGTATAGGTAAATTAGGCTTTTCAAATGTACTTAAAGGTGTATTGACTAATAAAAATGATTTTGAAATAGCATAAGTTGAAAAATTTTTAAAATTTTATAATTGTTCTTTCTTTTTTCTGTATTCAATTAAACATTGTTCTAAGTATTCTTTTTCTTCGGGGGTTATGCAACGTGTGAATTTTTCAATTCTTCCACGATTTAGAGTTGTCCCTTTTGGACGTCCGCCACCTCTCCAACCACCTCGACCTTTACCTGAACCTTTTATATATTCTTCTGACATATTATAAACTCCTTTCTTTTTATAAATTATTACACAAAAATTCTTCTATTTGTTTTAAAACTCTTAATTCAGTTAAAATTGTTTCTAATTGGTAAGAAATAATCTGTTTCGGTTTTCATTATTTATTTGCTCTTTTCAAAAGAGGTCTTGAAAACTTTAAACAATAGGTTATAATATTTAAAGGATTGGATTGGGGATTGTTTCCCAAACCTTAAGGCTTAATCGACTTGTTTATCAATAAGAGCTAAAAGAATTAGGACTGCTTGTAACTCTTTGATATTCAAGTCTTTTAAGTCTATCCGAACCGTTAGTTTTATTTTCAAGACTCTCTTTTGGCTAATAAAGCGCTTTTCAAGTTTAACTTTGTATAAGAAATTTTACGCAAAAAAAAGTTTGCTAATTATAGCAAACTGTTAAATAAACACGAGGATATTAAGAGAGAGAGTATAAAAACTATTTTTTAATCAGTTTTTGATAACTTTGTACCAACCGATTATTTTAATATCCCTTTATAAATATATAAACTCCGTTTTCCTTTATGTTTTATGTAATTGTCTTACTCTTATATAAAGTTTTTTTCTTCTTAAAAATTGCCTTTTTTCTTCTTCTTTTGTTACACATTTGTAATATATCTTTAAAACCCACAAATAGCCTTGTTATAGAGTTTAAATAAATATTTGTTTATTTGATTTTATTTGTAGTAAAATAAAATGCAATAGAAGAGGTTTTACATTATGCAGAATTATCATTTAGCTTTATTTATGACATTTCTTGCCGGTCTTGCCACTGTTTTGGGTGGGATGATTACTTTTATTGTCAAAAGAAGCAATATGAAAATTTTATCAGTAGGTTTAGGCTTTTCTGCTGGTGTTATGATTTTTATCTCTTTTACTGATATTTTGCAAAATGCAATATCTTTATTGACCAAGCATTATCCAAACAACGCTGAATGGGTTACATTCTTTGGTTTTTTGTTCGGTATTGGTATTGCGATTTTGATTGACTATTTTATCCCTGACCACATTGAAGACGATTTGTTTCAACAAGGAGATACTCATTATTCAAAACACAAAATTAAACGTGCAGGACTCATCACTGCTATTGCAATTTGCGTTCACAATTTCCCTGAAGGTATTGCAACATTTTTCGTATCTACTCAAAGTCTAACCTTAGGTGCAACAGTTGCAATCGCAATCGCACTTCACAATATTCCAGAAGGTATCGCGGTTGCATTGCCGATTTATCATGCTACTGGCAAAAAACGTCTTGCAATTTTGTATTCGTTCCTTTCAGGTATATCAGAACCAATCGGCGCAGTTATTGGATTTTTTGTTTTGAAAATGTTTTTACCAGCATACGCAATAGGTTTTATGTTTGCTGCTGTTGGCGGAATTATGGTTTATATTTCATTTGATACTTTGCTTCCATTATCAAGAGAATATGGCGACGACCACTATTCAGTTTTTGGTATAATTTCAGGGATATTTATTATTTGGTTGAGCTTATTAATTTTGAAATAAGTTTGAAAGTGTGAATATTTGTAATTTGTTTTGCGTTCTTTTCCTTGTTTTTCTGAAAACAAAGTATATTTGTTGTAGAATGTTTTTGTAGGTTACAAAGAAAAAAGGGGAAATATATGAAAAATTTATCACCACTTCAAGTTGAAAGATTGAAATATCAACCAAAACTTCCTGCATCTTTATTGAATGGTATTAATTCTTTAAATTTAATTGAAGGAAGCGCAACTGAATCTGTAAGAGATCAAGAACAAATAAAAGAATTATTTAAAAATACTTATGGAAAACCAGTTGTAACTTTTGAAGCTGCTTCTACAAAATCAACTTCAGAAATCAGAAATGTTGGTGTTATTTTGTCAGGTGGTCAAGCTCCTGGTGGACACAACGTAATTGCTGGTTTGTATGATGCTTTGAAATTAGCTAATCCTCAAAACAAATTATATGGTTTTTTGGGTGGTCCATCTGGTATCATTGAAGGTCAATATGTAGAATTTGATGATAAATTTATTGATGAATATAGAAATACAGGTGGTTTCGATATCATTGGTTCTGGTAGAACTAAATTGGAAACTCAAGAACAATTTGAAAAATCACTTGCAGTTTGTAAAAAATTAAATATTTCAGCAGTAGTTATCATTGGTGGTGATGATTCAAATACAAACGCTGCATTATTAGCAGAATGGTTTGTTGCAAATAATGCTGATATTCAAGTTATCGGTTGTCCAAAAACAATTGATGGTGACTTGAAAAATGACCAAATCGAAATTTCTTTCGGTTTTGATACTGCAACAAAAACTTATGCTGAATTGATTGGTAATATTCAAAGAGATGCTAATTCAGCTAAAAAATATTGGCACTTTATTAAAATTATGGGTAGAAGTGCTTCTCACGTAGCTTTAGAAGCCGCTTTGCAAACTCAACCAAACATTACTTTGATTTCTGAAGAAGTTGAACAAGAAAAAATGTCTTTAGATTCAATCATTACTTATATGTCAAACATTATTGCAAAACGTGCAAACAATGGTAAAAATTTCGGTATTGCAATTATTCCAGAAGGTTTGATTGAATTTATTCCTGAAATGAAAACAATGATTTCTAATTTGAATGATTTGCTAAGTACTTTAGAAAAAGATTCTTCTTTCGCAAACTTAGCAGATGCTGAAAAATTTGAAATTATTTCTTCAAAATTAGATGCTGATAATGCAAAAGTATTCTCTTCATTACCTACTCTAATTAAATCTCAATTGTTGATGGATAGAGATCCTCACGGAAATGTTCAAGTTTCAAGAATTGAAACAGAAAAACTTTTAATTGAAATGATTAAAACAAGATTAGGCGAAATGAAGAAAAATGGTGAATACAATGGTAAATTCTCATCACAAGCTCATTTCTTCGGGTATGAAGGAAGATGTGCATTCCCATCAAACTTTGATGCAGACTATTGCTATTCATTAGGTTATAACGCATTTGCTTTGATTAATAATGGTCTAACTGGTTATTTATCATCAGTTAAAAATTTAACTGAACCTGCTAAATCTTGGATTGCAGGCGGTATTCCTATCACAATGATGATGAATATGGAAAAACGTCACGGTGAAATGAAACCAGTTATTCAAAAAGCACTTGTTAAATTAGACGGACCTGTATTCAAAAGATTGAAAGATAACAGAGAAGATTGGGCAATGAATGATTGCTATAAATTCCCAGGAGCTATTCAATACTTTGGACCAACAGAAGTTTGTGATTTGACAACTGTTACATTACAACTTGAACAAAGTAAAACTCTTGTAGGTGTTTAATCTTTCGCAAGATGTTTTAGAAGAATAAAAAAAGGCCCAAACATTTTTGTTTGGGCTTTATTTTAAGTTATTGGATTCGTATTTTAAATCTTTTTTATTAAGCAATTTTGTCATAAACTTTTTTTGCTTTAGCAGTTAAGCAGAATCTGTTGATTGTTGATAATCTGTTTTGAGAAGCTGCTTGTTGGATTTTTTCGATTTGAGTTTCTTCGTCAGCGTTAGCGATAACTTCGTTGCTAATTTCTCTAACGTTCATTGAGTTAAGAATTTTTTGAATTTTGCAAGAAACTAAGAATGAAGGGAAGCTGTTCAAGATAACGTTGATAACTTCGATACTTGGGTTTTCATCTAATAAAGCTAATTTTTCTTGGTCATTCATATTAGTGATGCTTGATTTTAATTCTACTTCTTTTTTTTCTTCAACTAATTTGCTGATGTTTTCGATTTTTTCTTCTGTGATTTCGATTGAAGATTTTGCAACTTCTTCTTCAACTTCTTCTTTAACTTCTTCAACTTTTGTTTCTTTAACTTCTTCAGTTTTAGCAACGATTGGAGTGATAACTGTTTCAATTTTTGGTTGAGCTTTAACTTCTTCAGCTGCTTGTTTTGCATATACTCTAGCTTTTGCTGCTTCGATTTCTCTTGCACAAGCGTTTCTGATTTCTTCGTTGATTCTACCTTCGTTGTCGATACCGAATTGGTTGATTTGAGCTTCGATGATTGCGTTGATTTTTTCTTTGTTAGTGCTTAAGAATGTTTCAACAACTTCTTCTTGAACTTTAACGTTAGTTTTAGAAGCATTTGCTGCTGCGATTTCTACGTTTTTTTCAGAGAAATCTTTAACCATATCTTTTGCAAATCTTACTTGGTTTTTTACAGTTGCTTTGTGGTAGTTACCAGCTAAAGCTTTTTCTGCAGCGTTTCTTAATTCTTCGTTTTCGTCAGCAACTGACATTTTAGCTAATTTGTATTGTCTTTCGTCATCTTTGAAGTTTAATGTTAAAAGAGTTAAGATTTCTCTTTCTTCAGCTGTTGTATTTCTTTCTAAGTATAATTCATATTGTCTTTCAACTGTTAATGTTGATGATTTGTCTGCTTCGTTGTTAGCAGCAACTGCTTGTTGGATGTAGATTGCAGCTTTTGCTGCTTTTTCATCTTTTGATAATTTGTTCCAAGCTTCGTCATTTAAACCATACCATTTTTTAATTTGGTTTGTTAAGTTTGCATCTTGTTTGTTGTTTTCTTGTTTTGTTTCAACTTTAGCTGTTTCAAATACGCTATTTTGAGATTCAGCAGTTTGAGCAACTTGTTCAGCGTTGTTTACTGAATATTGAGAAGCTATATTGATGTTGTTTACTCTTAAATCTGTCATCTGAATCTCTCTTAAAAATCTCTCTACATTTATATAAAGTATATGAGTATATAAAAATTGCTTTTTTGTATATACTTTCTGTTACAAAACTTAATAAACTGATTAAAGTTAGTCAATAAATTTTTTTGTTTTGAGTTTATTTATTTGTGAAAGAAAATATGGTATAATTTCGATATGGATGAAAAGAAAAGAATTTTAAGAGTTATAGAGCGCGAAGCAGAAGAAATGAAACAAGAAGAAAAGCCAGTTTCAAAGCAAACTTCTGGCTTTGCTCATCCTAATCAATCAAATCCGATTAAGAAGAATATGATGAATTTTGTTAATTCTAAAATCGGTGATAAATTTTCTGTAAATGATTTATTGAGATAGAATGTACCAAATAAAAAATAGGATTTTTTTAGAATTATCTAAAACACAGAAGTCTTCTTTGTGTTCTTTTTTGCGTTCTTTAGTGAAAAATTTTAGTGACAAAAGTGTTGATGAACTTTTAGAAAAATTTATTGATGATGAAAAATATTATTTAGAGATAAATTCATCAAGATTTCAATTTATAGAAAATATGATTGATGATGATTCTTTTAGAAAAGATGTAAAACTTTTTTTGGAAGTATGTAAGAAATATTATGATTATCAAAAAGCACAAGAACCGTTAAAATTGGCGCAAAAAGAATATGACAAACAAAAAAGAAAATTTTTACAAGAAGTAAAAATGTCAAAAGAAAATCCGACAAAAAGGCAACTTTCTTATTATAATAGTTTGTGTAAAAGGTATAATTTAGATAAAAAAGATGTGGAAAATTTTTCCAAATTAGAGATGAGAGATTTAATACAAGAGATATTGGATGAACAAAAAGATAATTGAAAATTTATTGGAGGAAAGTGGTATTTCTTCTTTTGAGGCAAAAGTTGAAGCAATGATGTTTATAAAACATTATTTGAATTTAACTGCCGTAGATATTGCAATAGAGCCAGAATTTGAAGAAACAAAAGAACTTATGCATGCGATAGAAGAAAGAACTTCTACAAAAAGACCTATACAATACATTATTGGTCAAGCAGATTTTATGAAAGAAAAGTTTTTTGTTAATGAAAATGTTTTGATTCCGCGCCCAGAAACAGAGTATTTGGTTTTGTCAGCAATAGAAGATATAAAAAAATATGGCTACAAAAAAGTTATGGATATCGGTACCGGAACAGGTTGTATTGCTTGTATGATTGCAAAAAATACTGATGCTCAAGTTATTGGTGTTGATATTTCATTAGAAGCTTTAGAAATTGCGTTAGATAATTCTTCAAAATTGGGACTTTTTAATAAAGCTATTTTTAGAAAATCTGATATTTTTTCAAATGTAAAAGCGGACGAAAAATTTGATATGATTGTTTCAAATCCGCCTTATATAAAATTGAGCGAAAAACCAACTTTGCAAAAAGAAGTTACGTTTGAACCGGAATGCGCTTTGTTTGCAAATGATGAAAACGGTGTTGAATTTTATGAAAAAATAATTTCTCAAGCAGGTGATTTTTTAAATCCAAACGGAGAATTGATTTTCGAGGTTGGTATAAATCAGGCTCAATATGTAAAAAGTTTTATGGAACAAAATGGATATGGTAATATAGAAATAGTAAAAGATTTCGCAAATATTGAAAGAGTAGTAAAGGGAAGGAAAATATAATGGAATTAGTATTGTTTGTAATTTTAGCTTATTTAATAGGTTCTATTCCAACAGGTTATATAGTTGTAAAAGTATTTAAAGGTGAAGATATTAGAAAAATAGGCTCAGGCTCAACGGGTGCAACAAATGTAAAAAGAGTAATGGGTAAAAAATGGTTTTTTATCGTGTTGTTGTTAGATGCGTTTAAAGGTGCATTACCTGTTGTTTTGGCAAAAGTTTTTGCTACAACATTTATATCTTCAGGCTTGATTCCTGTTTTATGTGCAGTTGCTGTTATTTTAGGTCATAGTAAATCAATATATTTGAAGTTTACAGGTGGAAAATCAGTTGCTTCAGGCGTTGGAACAATTCTTGCTTTAAATTGGGTAGTTGGTTTGATGATTGCTGCTATTTGGGCAACTATCACATATATTTCAAAATATGTTTCTCTTGGTTCAATCATTGCACTTGGAGTTTCTCCATTTTTAATGTATTTTATGCATCAACCATCTGCTTATATTGCTTATTGTTTAGTTGGCGCTTGTTATATTATATATTTACATAGAGAAAACATTGTAAGATTGAAAAATGGTGTTGAAAATAAAGTAAGGTAAAAGTTTATATTTTGTAATGTATCATGATTGAAAATATTATAAAATGTGGTATAATTACAAGTATAAGAAGTGTATAATATGAAAAGGATTTCATTATGTCAATTACTGTAAAAGGTCTTGGATCAGGGCTAGATTACGCTACTTGGATAGATCAATTAGTTGGTGTTCAACAGCAAAAAATTGATAAAGTTGTTGCGCAACAAAGTCATGTTAATACTGAAAAAACGGCAATGACTACCGTTAAAAACAATTATCAAGACTTGTTTGATGCTATTCAAAATTTTAAAGATACAGTTGTTGCAAAGGATGTATTTAGTCAAAAAACTGCAACATCATCTTCAGATGCAGTTAGTGCAACAGTTACAGCATATTCAACTGCTCAAAGCGTAAATGTAAATGTTAAACAGTTAGCAACTTCTACTGTTGCAAAAAGCACAAGTTCAGTTGCAGCTTTTGTAAATAATGATACAAAACTTTCTGAAATTTCTGAAGGTGCTATAAAGGATGGTACTTTTAGTGTTTATGTAAATAATGAAAAACATACTGTTGATGTTACTTCTGAAACTACAGTA
>JAKSUT010000110.1 GCA_024408705.1 bacterium
ACTTATACTTTCTATTATTGCCTTAGGGACAATAATATTTATTAAAAACCCAAAAGACACACCTACTACTAAAATTTTAGCAATAGGTAATTCAATCACCAATCACGGCAAATGTGATTATTGGTGGGGAAATTGGGGAATGGCAGCCTCAAAAGAACAAAACGATTACAAACATAGATTATTAAAAAAAAGAGGAATTGAAAAAGTTGATTTTGTCTTTTTAGCTGATTGGGAAAAATTTCCAAATAAAAGAAGAGAAATACTAAGTTATCTTGATATATATTTAAAAGAAAACTATGATTACGTCATCATTCAACTTGGAGAAAACGTAGCAGATAGCCCTTCACTTGAACAAGATACGACAGAACTTATAAATTACGTAAAAGAAAAAAACAACAATCCTCAAATCATTATAGTTGGTAATTTTTGGAAAAATGATAAATTTGACAAAATAAAAAATAAAGTAGCACAGAAAACCCATTCATCTTATTTTGATTTAAAAGAAATCCAAGACAATGAAAAATATTACCACAAAATCGGACAAAAGGTATATGGTGAAGATGGCAAACAACACAAAATAACATTAGGTCCAGTCGCAAACCACCCTAACGACAGAGCTATGAAATATATCGCAGACAAAATTTATAAAGAAATAAAATAAATAATTTTATTTCTTTTTACTAAAACTTCTTTAGCTACACTCTCAACGTCTATTCTTTTGCAACATATAAAAACTAAAAGAGTTCTTATATAAAATAAGAACTCTTTTAGTAAACCAAATAAAAAAAATTGCTAATTAACAATTACAAAGTTTACAAAACCTAACAAAACAATAAATATATGCGAAATTTTCTTCAAAAATTTCTGGGGCGAATCCCTATTATTTTAAATAACTAAAAAAGAGAGCCTTAGCTCTCTTTTCTTATTAAATTTGGGCCCGGAGGGATTCGAACCCACGACCAAAGGATTATGAGTCCTCTGCGCTACCGCTGCGCCACAGGCCCTTATTTATGGCGACTTATTATTTAGTTTTTGCATTGCCTGCGCTTGCGGTTACAAAAAAATCTTTTTTGTGCTACCTTCCTCTCCTCTAACGATATTCAATCGTTCTCGTCGGCAGAGTGCCACAGGTAAATAAGTCACAAAATTAAAATAGCAAAAATATTGTAAATTGTCAATTATATTAAAAAACAAAGAACAAAATCTATTTTTCTACATATTTTAATTCACAAGAAGCAACATCATATTTTTTGTCAAAATAATACATTGTATCTCTATAACACTCGCCGATTTCTCTTTTTGTATTATATTTTTCTAACCCAGGATAAATAAAATATCTAAAATAATCGTTATTATCTAAGCCATACAACAAATAAACTTTTTTAGTTTTATCTTCCAATATATTTTTAACTTCTTTTATTGAATAATCTGAAACGGTAGAAAACATATCGCTATAATATGCCATATTATCAAGATTTGAAAGTTCTTCAACCTTACAAGGATTTGCAAAAAGTCTATAAGAAACTTTTTCATTTTGATACGGAATGATAGCAGACACCAAATAAGAACCAACTAAAACAACAGAATTATCTTCATATTTAAAATTTGGAGCTTTGACAGTTGCAAAAGAAGATGATAAAAGATCATAGTCTTTATAATCATACTTATTTATAGTTCCAAATAACAAAAGATGAATTATAAACAAACAAACAAAATTAAACTTCAAATGGCGTGCAACAATTGATGTCACAAACACCAATATCAAATAAACACCAACAAATAGCAATAAAATATATCTGTTACAAGCAAAAAGTAACAAATTCACATAATAAGAAACAAAATAAAAACCTAAAACAAACAATATTAAATTTTTATTTCCATCTTCAACTTCAAAAAATACTACATTTTTTTTACGTATTCCAAGAACGTAAATTACAAGCAATACCGCTAATATAAACAAGAAAGAAATTTCAAAATGATAATTATTATAAAAGCCAAAGACAAAAAGTAAAACAAATACGAAATATATATTTTTTACAAACCTATCCTTTTTCAAAAAGTCTGATTTTACAGTCGTATAAAAATTAAACAAAACTATAGAAAAAACAATTGTAAAAACAGAAAGATAATTCACAATACAGCGATCATAACCAAACATTCTATTTTTGTTGAAAAACAACACTGGAAATAATATAAACTGATACAACTTTTCAGGATACAAATGTCCAAAATCAACATTCATAAATGATTGCTGACCAATATAAATTGAATGAAATAGATCATTAAAATAAGGGAAAAATGGATTATTGAATTGCAAATACACTTTGTAAAACCAATAAAAGTCCATAACAAAAAACACAACAAAACAAGGAATCAAAACACACAAAAGTTTCATTAATTTATTTTCAATTCGGTTATGCAACAACAATACAGTTATCACAAGTCCTAAAACAAAAACTATTGTAGTTAATTTAAATCCAAGTGCAAGCCCTAGTAAACTTCCACCAACGCAAAGTTTAATCTTGTTTGCTTTTGATTTTTTTTCAAAAAACGCAGGCACAAATAACAACATTGCAAGCAAAACTATATTTGAAATAAATAACTCTGCATGCGAAAAATCTTGCGCTTCTCTAAATTCTGGGACACAAAATACAAAAAAAGGTATTGATAAAAATGGCAACAAAAATTTGCACTTTGGTAAACCTGAATAAAAATATTCGCTAATCTTATAGGCCAAAAACAAAAATATTGCACTATCAAAACAATTTACAAAGACAAATAATTTTGCATGATTTTGAAATAAATTCAAAGTGACAAAATTAAAAACTTCAACATACGGACAAAAATAAGTTCTTGAATTAGCAGCAAAAAAATCAACCGATAACCTATCTTTCAAAAACGCCCAAGCATTATAATGGTGATAATTAAGCCAATCAAACCATTCAGAAGTTATGTTTTGATATGTAAAAAAATACGCTACTGTCAAACACACCAAAAACACGAACACATTTAAACTATTGGATTTTAAGATTGATTTGATTTTGTCCATAATATAAAAAATATCATAGCACAAAGAGAAAAGATAAAATAAACACCTTACCAAACTGACCTACTCAAAATTAATTAAAAACAATAAAAAAAGTATCGCTAAACAAATTAATTGTTAAAAAAAATGCAAACTCATAATATGTAATCGGAGGATATATGAGAACACTATTCGCATTAACGATACTTATTTTGCTACTTACAATCAGTTTTAACTCAACTTGTTTTGCAAAAACAAATTCTCAAAGCACACTTACGGAAATTGAAAAAACAATTATTGGGATGAATTTTGACACACAAACCGAACAAAAAAGAATTGAACGACTTGAAAAAGCAATTTACGGCGAAGTTTCAAAAGGCACAACATCTCAAAGACTTGAAAGAATAAAAAAAGATATTTCAGCAGATGTAATAAAAGACCAAATTGAACCTAAAAGAGATACATTCGCAGACGAAGAAAATGATGAATACTATCCAGAAGCAGATAAAAACGTCAATTATCCAATAATTGATGAACTTGAAATGCAAGTTTTTAAGAAAAAATTTAATAATTTAAGAGTAAACGAACGTCTAAATAAACTTGAAACATCAACTTTCAAAAAAGTTTATAACGAAGATTTAAACACACGAACAGAAAGATTAAAAAAAGCACTTTTAAAAGAAAAAAATATCATTCCACAAACAGAATACGAACTTTCTGATGAAGATATATACCAAGACTACAATACTTTTAATATAAAGCCATTTAACAAATTTAATCAAAACGAAAATCTTTCAAGAAACGAAACTCAAAATTTTAACCGCACTAATTTGGACACAGATACTTTACCACTATTTTCACTTGAAAAAAGCATCTTGAGAAAAACCTACCCTCAAGATACGACAAACACAAGATTAATCAGACTTGAAAGCAAGCTATTTAACACGACATACACAGATGATGATACAGAAACAAGAATTGAAAGACTTGCCGCTGCTTATTCTGCAAAACAAAATTCACAAAAATACGACAGTTACAAATTTCAACAAAGAATGGCTACCGCTATGCAAATTGGAGCTTTTATACTAATGATATTAACTGCAATTCTATGAAATCATCCATTTAGTGCAACACTACGAAAAATAATTGATATATACTAATATTAAACAATTTGATTTTTTGTTGTAAAATTTATATAATTATTTTATAGGAAGAAATACAATATGAAAAAGATAAGAATTTTAATAATTTTTGGACTACTATTTGTACAGCTAGGAGCTTTGGCAACTGTGTACATAGATAAACCTGTTCAAATTGCAATGAAAAAATATAAAGCAGGAAACATCACAGGTAGTTTATATGATTTACAAGCTTTCACAACATACAATAAAAGAAGTCCTTATGCTTATTATTATTTAGGTATGATATATGTAAAATTAGGTGATAGAACTACTGCAAAAAAATACTATCAAACAGCTCTAGCTCTAAACCCAACAGGTTCAATAGAAGATTTTATCAACAGAGGAATTGTTTGTATAGACACTCCATCTGATTGCAACAAAGTAACAGTTGAAGAACTTGGCGAACTTGATAAATTCATATACAGTGACAAAAACAAAATGTCTAATGATGTAGCTAAAGAAGTTCAACAAAAACAACTTGACTCTTTGAGAAGTGAAATCAACTCAAATGACCATCTAAAATACACTGATTTGAGAAACTACAAAGATTTCTCAAAATAAAAATTAGAACTCAATATAACTAAAGGAAAATAATATCTATGAAAATTAAAACAACACGATTCGGAGAGATTGAGGTTTCTGAACAGTACGTTTTTGAATTTGTTAGTCCAATACTAGGATATAACGATGACAAAGAATTTGTACTTTTAGAACACAAATCAAATTCAAACTTTAAATGGTTGCAATCAACAAAAACACCTGAATTAGCATTTGTAGTAACAATGGCAGGTTTCTTTGGAATTGATTACACATACGAATTGCCTGAAGATACACAAGAAGAATTAGATATTAAAACTGCCGATGACATTTTAACACTAAATATCGTATTAATTCCTCACGACAATCCTTCAAACTCAACAATAAATCTTTTAGCACCTCTAATTTTCAACATAAACACAAGAAAAGGTTCACAAGTAATATTAACAGGAACCGATTTTAAGATTAATCACAAACTTTTTAACAATGATGTAAAAGAGGTAAAATGTTAGTATTATCAAGAAAAAATGGACAAAAAATAATTATAAACGACAGTAT
>JAKSUT010000111.1 GCA_024408705.1 bacterium
CACAAATGGAAAAAAGCAACAGATGAAATTGAAGATGCAAAAGAAATGATGCATGCTGAAAAAAATGAAGAAATGAAGGCTTTTCTAAAAGCAGAAATAGAAGAAAATGAATCAAAATTACCTGAATACGAAGAAAGAATGAAAATACTTCTTTTACCTCGTGACCCAATGGATGACAAAGACATTATGCTTGAAATTAGAGGTGGTGCAGGTGGTGATGAAGCCAATATTTTCGCAGGTGATTTGATGAGAATGTATTTGAAATACGCTGACAAACAAGGTTGGCAAACTCAAATTCTTTCAAAAACAGATTGTGAAGCAGGTGGTGTTTCTGAAGTTATTATTTCTATGAAAGGTGATAGTATTTATTCAAGGTTAAAATATGAATCAGGTGTTCATAGAGTTCAAAGAGTTCCTGTAACTGAATCACAAGGTAGAGTTCATACTTCAACTGCAACAGTTGCGGTTATGCCTGAAGTTGATGATGTTGAAGTTGAAATTCGTCCAGAAGATATTGAAATGTCTACTGCTCGTTCAGGTGGTGCAGGTGGTCAAAACGTAAACAAAGTAGAAACTGCTGCAAGATTGTTCCACAAACCAACAGGTATAATGATTTTCTGTACAGAAGAACGTTCTCAACTTCAAAACAAAGAACGTGCTATGGAAATTTTGAGAGCAAAATTATATGATTTAGAAGTTCAAAAACAAATGCAAGAAGTTACTGACCTTCGTCGTTCTCAAGTTGGAACAGGTGATCGTTCTGAACGTATTAGAACATATAATTTCCCTCAAGGTCGTTTGACAGACCATAGAATAGGACAAAACTTGAATGTTTGGACTGTTATCGATGGAGATTTAGATGATTTGCTAACTCTATTGATTGAATATGACCAAAAATTGAAGTTAGAAAAATTGGCACAAACAGAAGTATAAAAAAATAATTTTTATTTTTAAGGGCGACAAATTTTTTAAAAAATTTGTCGCCCTTAATGTTTTGTTACAAAAGACGCAATTACATGGTATTACTTGTTTTTATACATATACAAGGTTGCAAAAAAGGTTTATTTTTATATGAGTTTTCAAATCGATAATCAAAATTATAATCCTTACAAACAAGTTCAACAGCCAGCTATGGGGTTGAATGGCAATCCTAATGTTCAAATTGATACTGAAAAAGTAAAAGAAAATATTAAAAATAGCGATAATATAGTTACTGTTGCAGCTCAAAATGAAGAAAAAGGAAAAACAGCAGCAATTACAGCTGGTGTTTGGTTTGCTTTGTCAAAAGCAATGGATAAATTTAATAAGCATTGTGCAACTTCAACTGTTGATGGTAAATCAACAAGTCTTTTACAAAAAATTCAAGAAAAAAGCCAAGATTTAGGTAATAAATTTGATTCTTCAAAAGTTGGTAAATCTTCTGAAAACGTATTTGGAAAATTTACAAAATTTATGAATGAAAAAGTTGTTTCAAAAAGCAAAATCTTAAATTCTATATTCCATAATCCAAATAAACCAGTAAATTCAATGGCAAAATCAATGATTAATGGTACTGTTGCAGAAACTGCTCAAGATGCTATTGAAGCATTTGAAAGATTTGTTACTGTTGATGGCAAAGTTAGTGTTGATAAACTTAAAAATTTAGGTATAGATGAAGCTTTATTTAACGAAATTAAAGCTACACCTTATGCTCACGTAGATGATATTATCAAAGCAGCTGAAAGTTTGGCTAAGAGTACAAAAGACAAACCTATTCAAGTTGCTAAATTTATGAAAGTTCCATTTACAAATATGGAGTTTTTCCCTAAAGCTCAAGAAAAGATTTTGGGAAGAAATGTTTATCCTTCTGAATTGGTAAATAAATTAAAAGTTTTATCAGGAAAACCAATTAATGCTGCAACACAAACTTTAAACGCAGCAGGTAAAGGTTTACCAAAAGCATTTTTACGTTCAATGGAAGGTTTAACAAACGGTACAGCCGGTGGTAAAATTGCTATTCTTTTACAAGCATATTCAATCGCTGACTCTGTAATGAGAGCAATTAAAGCTCCAAAAGGTGAAAAGTTAAGCACATTTACAGAAGGTTTAACTTATGATTTGGCTTCATACTTGTCAATCCCTCTAGCAATGAATATTATGTACCACGCGGCAGGTGCAAAATATATAGGTATGACTCCGGAAAAAGTTCAAGAATACAAAAATGGTATTGCAGAATTAAATGCAAAAGTTAAAGCAGCAAGCATTGATAAACAAACTTATCGTGCAGAAGTTAAAAAATTAAAAGGTATTTTAAACGATGGTTTGAAAGCACCAAAAGAAGCTTCATTCTTGAAGAAAACTGGTAACTTCTTTGCAAATATTGTAAGAAAACCTGTTAAAGCAGCTGGTAAAATTTTATCAACAGGTTTAGATAAAGTTGAAACAACTAATATTTTTGGTAAATTATCAAATAAATTTAAAGGCTTCGGCGGCGGTGCAATGAGATTTTGCTTATGCTTATTTGTTATCGTTCCTCCAATTGCAAAAGGTATGACAAAAATTTCTCACTTAATCTTTGGCAGACCAACAAAATCAATCATTGATGATGAAACTGAAGAAACAAACAAAACAGAAGAAACAAAAGAAGTTTCAAAACCAGCACAACAATTAATCTTTGAAGCTCCAAAAGCAGCACAAGCAGTTTCTTCAACAAATGTAGTTGAAGCAAAACCTGTTCAAACTACTCAACAAACTCAAAGTCAAAATTTATTAGAAATCTACAAACAAACTCATAATATTCAAAATGAAAAACCTCAATCATTTGAAGCTGTTTATACAAGAGATATGATTGTTGAAGCTCCAAAAACAAAACCAAATTTAACTATTAACAATAAACCTGAAGAATTAACATATATTCCATCTTCATTAGGTTATATCCCTCAAATATCAACAGCAAAAAAAGAAAAAATTGATACTGCAATGAAAGAATCAAGTCCTTTTATGAAATTAATTCCAACAAAAGAAGAAAAAGATAAAAGAGCTGAAAAGGTTTTGCAAAACGCAAATTTTTATGAAAAAAGATTCAACAAAATTTTGAAAGATTAATTTTGTTTAGTTAAATATTCTTTTACAATTTCTAATTCCTCGCATTTTGTCAAATGTGGGGAATTTAGTTTTTGTTCTATTACATAATCAAAAATATCTTTAAATTCTTTTGAAGGTTTAAGTCCTAAATTTATCAAATCAGCTCCTGTTATTTCAATATCAATACCGCTGAAATGATTTAAATATTTTTCAACTTCTTTACCTTTACCTCTTGAAGCAGCAATTAAAAGTGTTTCAATTCTTTGAGGTTTAAATTCTTTATAAATTTGAAGGTCATTTTGGTAATGAGTATTGATAATTCTTCTGGCTTCAAGAATTATGTCTTGCTCTGGTTTTGTAAGTTCAAAATCATCTATTTTTTCAGGTGCAAGCAATCCAAAATAAACTAACCAAGAATTGTGAGGATATAGCAATTTTATATTTATATTTGCATCTTCATTTATTAATTTATAAATGCCTTGATCTATGAATTCTTGCCAAACTAAAGCTTGTTTTTCTTCTTCTTTTTCAAATGTTTTTTTGAATTCTTGCAAAATTCTTTTTTTACACATATCGTGATTTATATTAGACAAATATTTTTCTTGAAGAAGTCTTGTTTTAGTATCTAATTTGAAATCTAATCTTGTTGCATATTTTAACCCACGAATAATTCTTGTAGGATCATCTTCAAAACTTTTGTTATGAAGAATTTTTATAGTTCTATTTTTTAAATCTTCATAACCATTATAATAATCTATAATTTCACCAAAATCATCTCTATTTAATGACATTGCAAGGGTATTTATTGTGAAATCTCTACGTGGAACATCTTTTTTTAGTTTGCAGCCAATTTCTGTTACAACAGGCAAATGTCCTGCTCTTGGATAAGTTTCATTTCTTGTTGATGCGAAATCAATTGATTTACCTTCAAATTTTACTTTCGCAGTCATAAAATCTTTGTGAATACTTGATACTTCAACGTTATCGCATTCTTTTTCAAGTTGTTTCGCAAATTCAATCGCATTCCCTTCTACAATAACGTCTATATCAAGACTTTTGACGTCAAGCAGCATGTCTCTTACAATACCGCCGACCAAATACATTTTTATACCATATTTGTACGCGATATTAGAAATAGTTCTAAAAATACTTTGTTTATGCTGGCTAAAATATGAATCATATATATCTAGGATGTTCATAACTACTATTTTAGCTTAAAATAGGAAAAATGGAAAATTGTAAATTTTAATAATTAAAAGAGGTTTTTAATATGTTACAAGAGGCTACAAAAGCTATAAATTCAGCATTTAACAATAGTTTTATAAAAAAACTTAGTCAATATTTGCACGATTGTGTTAGAGAAGAAGTGAAAAGTGCTACTTTTAGAAATTTGAAACAAGACAAAGATAATAAATGGATATTTTTGCAAGGTGAGGAAGAACTTTTTACAAAAGGACAAGAGTATTTAAGGCTTGATGGTGCTGATAATAAAGTTACTGAACTTATGATTCAAAGTGAATTAAGTCAAAAAGACAAATACTTAATTTATGGTTATTTATTTTTAGTAGGTAAAAATGGGAAAAATAAAAAAGCCAGTGAATTTTTGACACCGCTATTGTATATGCCATGTCGTTTAGAAAGAAATGGCGTAAATATTAACTGTATTTTGCAAGATGAATTTTTATCACTAAATACAGGTGCATTAACAGCATTAATGAAAAAATCGGATGACGAAGATGAAGTGGAACAACTTTTAGATGGAATTTTAGATGCTGTTCCTGATTTGCCTATAACATCAGAAAAATTAGAAATCTTTTTAACAACTTTGCATTCGATAATTCCTGAAATCGAAGTAAAAATAGACCATTCAGAAGACGTTGAAGAAGATAATTTGGCAAAAGACTTTTATGTCGATAAAGAAGATAAGACAATAGATTTTGAAAATTTAGATGATGTAGTTGATGAAGTTCGTACAATAAAAGCAGCTCCAAAGATGTCAAAGATAATGCTTACTGGACAAAACGCAATAATTTTGACAAAAAGACCGGCAGTAACAGCAGGTGTTTTGCATGAATTAACTCAAATTTCTGAAAAGACAAGCGGAACTTTTAGAGAAACTGCGCTAGGTGTTATCAATGAAGAATATATGCAAACAAAAGGAAAACTTGTTGATAATCCAGTAAAACAATTAAAAGATTTGAAAGATTTTTCTGCTAT
>JAKSUT010000112.1 GCA_024408705.1 bacterium
ATAATGAACAAAAATTTAATATTGATGATAAACTATTTAAAGTAAAGAGTTTTCCTAGTGAAGAATCTCATTTAGTTTTGGATAATGAAAAATGCAAAAGTTGTATATCAAAAATTTGCGAAAGTATTTGTCCGGCAAATGTTTATGAATGGAGTGAAGAAAAACAAGAAATACTTGTAAGATATGAAAATTGTTTAGAATGTGGAGCATGTAAAATAGCATGTGAACAAAAAGCGATAAATTGGCAATATCCACAAGGTAACAGAGGAGTTATATTTAAAAGAGGTTAGTTTTATTAGTTATAGAAAGGGACATAGATATGAAAGACGAATATACACCAAGTTATAGAAGATGGTATGATAAAGACCCTGTATTATCTTCTGCAATGAAAACATTAGAACAATCTGACGACCAATCTCAAATTAGTATTGCGTTGAATTTGATTAAAATTATTATTGAACATAATATCGAAAGTTCAGAATATGAAGATGTTGAAGATATTATTTCAGCAGTTGAAGCAGGTGTAGAAGAAAATAGTAAAAATAATCGTTGGTATGATATTGATTCAACATTAAAAACAGCGATGACAATGCTTCAAGGTTGTCCACCAGAAACTCAACACGTTATTGCAAAAGAAATGGCAAAAATGGTTGTTGAAAAAATTAAAGAAGAAGATGTAAAAGATTAATTGTAAAAAAATTAAATTGTATAAATAAAAGGTGCAAATTTTTCTTTTGCACCTTTTGTTTTTTATTTTATTTTTTCCATTTTCATTAGTTTTTTTAGATTTTTTGAAATTGTTTCTATAAAATCAGCTTGTTCAATTTCTGGAATATAATATTTTTTTATCGGATTAGTTTTTGTTTGTTTTAAAACTACTTTGTTTTTGGTTTTATCAATTAACATATAACCATCTTCTAAAAGAGTTTGAAATTTTTGGAAAACATTGTTTTCAACAGGTTTTTGAATTGTATTTGAAACTTTTTGTATTTCATAAGTATCTTTAAGTGGGTAATTTTCAATTTTTTCTAGTTGTTTTAATAATTTTTTAGGAACATTCTTTTCGCCTTTAGACCATAATTGATAGTTTACATCTGCCCAAAAAGTTTCATCGGCAAATAGATTCATTCCAAAATTTTGTGTTGAATTAATTTTGTTTACTTGCATTGTTTCTCCTCTTTTTGTGATTTTAAACAAAATATTTTATTTTATCAAGTTTAACACATCTTTTTGTAAAAGAGTCATTTTTTCTGCTTTGTCAGTTTCAAAATAGATACGAAGCAAAGGTTCTGTGCCTGATGCTCTTACTAATATCCAGCTTTGTTCATCGTCAAGATAAATTTTTATTCCATCTTTTGCATCTTTTTTGATAACTTTAAATTCTGCAATTTTTTCAAAAGAATTCATTTTTTCTAATGCTGTTTTTACTTGTTCTTGGCTTTCAAGTTTTAAATCAATTCTTTCGTTTAAATATTTTGCATTTGCTAGTGTTTCAACTTCTTTTTGCAATTCAACTAATGTTTTTTCTTTTACTGCCATAGCTTCAAGAACTAGTAAATCTGCAATAATTCCGTCTTTTTCAGGAATATGGTTTTGAATACTTAATCCTCCTGATTCTTCACCACCAATGATAGGATTAAATTTTCTCATTGCTTCTCCAACATGTTTGAAACCAACAGCTGTTTCTATAACTTCTGTGTTTGTTTTTTCTGCAATTTTATTTAGTAGTAAACTTCCTGCTACTGTTTTTACTAACGGACCTTCCATTTTTTTATTTTCTTTTAGGTATAAAAGTAAAATAGAAATTATTTCGTTTGCAGTAACAAATTCTCCGTTTTCGTTTATTATTCCAAATCTATCACCATCGCCGTCATTTGAAACACCGATAGTTGTTTCTTTGCTTTGTTTGATTTTTTCAATCAAATCTTTTAAATACTCAGGTTTAGGGTCAGGCATGCCGCCTGCAAAATTTACATCACGGAACATATTCATTGTTTCAATTTTTATTCCATTATCTTGTAAAATTTTGTCAAAATAACCGATTGATGCTGAATATAAACCGTTGTATAAGATTTTTGAATTTAATGTTTTGATTTTTTCAAAATCAATTAATTTTTCAATGTGTTTTTGATATTCGGGCAAAAAATCGTATAAAACTATTTTTCCGTCAGATGTTTTTTCAACATTTGTATTCAAATTTTTGGTAAGCGCATCTGTAATTTCTTTTGTTGCTGGACCTGCATAGTTTGGAATGAATTTCATTCCTAAATATTCAGGTGGATTGTGTGATGCGGTAAACATTATTGCACATGTATCAAGGTTTTTTGCTCCATAAGCCAACACTGGAGTTGGAACAATTTTTTTAGATAAAAGAACTTCAAAACCTAAATCTTTTAAAATGTTTGCTGATTGGTTTGCGAAATCGTCTGCTTTATTTCTTGGGTCATAACCAATCAAAATCTTTTTTTCTTTGAAATTTTCAATAATATATTTTGCAATAGCCTTTGTAACTGTTTCAACGTTTTCTTCGTTAAAATCTTTTCCAACTATTGCTCTCCATCCGTCTGTTCCAAATTTAATGTTTGCCATATACTTAACCTTTTTGTAAAATGTAAGAATAACATAGTTAATATTACAAAAAGCATGGAGTTTTTTCAAATGTCAATTTTTGAACAAGTTAAGCATATTGCATATTTAGGACCAGGTGGCTCTTATACTGAAATGGCTAAAGACATTTTTTGCAAAAAATATGATTTAGGTTATATGTCACAAAATCCTATGCGAACAATAAAAGAAGTTTTAGATTTTGTAAATGAAAACCCAAATACTTTGGGTGTTGTTCCTGTTGAAAATTCAGTTGAAGGAACTGTTAGGGAAACTTTGGATAATATTATTAAAACTAATGATAATATTAGATTTTTATCAGAAAATATAATTCCTGTTAAACATTGTTTGATTTCAAGAACAACAGAGATTTATAGTATTTCAGGTGTTATTGCTCACCCAAAAGCAATTTCTCAATGCCAAGCCTTTTTGAAAGCTCAATTTCCTTATCATTTGGAGCTTATAGAAGTTGCAAATACTGATGAAGCGGCTAAAAAACTTCAAAATTTAAATTTAACTTATGCAGCAATTGGAACAGAAAAAACAGCGCAAGATTATAATTTAAATATTTTGAAAGATAATATTAATGATGATGTTGATAACAAAACAAGATTTGCTCTTGTTGGTAATATTGATATGCCAAAAACAGAAAATGATTTTACAACAATCGCATTTTCTCTTCATCACAAAACTGGTGCGTTGCTTGAAGTTTTACAAATTTTTCAAAAATATTCAATAAATATTATTGCGATTGATTCACGTCCGGGAAGAATTGAACAAGATGACTATACTTTGTTTGTGAACTTTAAAGGTAATATTTTAGATGAAACTATTTCAAAATTATACAAAGAAATAGAAGAAATAACTCCATATATAAGGTTAGTCGGTTCTTTTGAAAGATTTTAATTAATAAATAGATAAAACTTTATAAAAAAAAGAGATGTTAAAAATAACATCTCTTTTTTAATTATTTGAATTTACAACTATTTATTAGCTGCTTTTAATCTTGCCATAGCTCTTGCCATTGAAAGTTCTGCTCTTGTTGCATCAAGTTCTTTGTCTTTTTTTTCTAATCTTTCTAATGCACGTTTTTTAGCTTCTTTTGCTCTTTCAACGTCAATTTCTTCTGCAGGTTCAGCTGTTTGAGTTAAAATGATTGCATCATTATCTTTTAGTTGAAATATACCGCCCATAACTGTGAAAACAGTTGGTTTGCCATCTTTTACAACCTTTGTTACTCCGATTTCTAATGGAGTCATGAAAGGTATGTGGTTTGGCAAAACACCAAATTCACCGTTTGAACCTTTTGAATATATTTCATCAACATCTGAATCAAAAACAGTTTTTTCATGAGTTGTGATTTTTAAATGTAATTTGTTTGACATTTTTATCCTTTATCCTATAGAGTTTTAGCTTTTTCAACAGCTTCTTCTATTGTACCAACCATATAGAAGGCTTGTTCTGGCAAGTCATCGTGTTTACCTTCGATAATTTCTTTAAATCCTCTGATAGAATCTTCAAGTTTTACATATTTACCTGCGATACCAGAGAATTTTTCAGCAACGAAGAATGGTTGTGATAAGAATTTTTGAATTTTTCTTGCTCTGTTTACTGTTTCTTTATCTTCTTCAGAAAGTTCATCCATACCCAAGATAGCAATAATATCTTGAAGTTCTTTATATTTTTGCAAGATACCAAGAACTTGTTTTGTAGTATTGTAGTGTTCTTCGCCAATGATGTGTGGATCAAGAACTCTTGAGTTTGAAGCAAGAGGATCAACAGCTGGATAAATACCTAATGATGCGATTTGTCTTGAAAGAACTGTAGATGCATCAAGGTGAGAGAATGTAGTTGCTGGAGCTGGGTCAGTCAAGTCATCAGCAGGTACATAAATTGCTTGAACTGATGTGATAGAACCATCTTTTGTAGATGTAATTCTTTCTTGAAGTTCACCCATTTCAGTAGCAAGTGTTGGTTGGTAACCAACGGCTGATGGCATACGTCCTAGCAAAGCTGATACTTCAGAACCAGCTTGTGTAAATCTGAAGATGTTATCGATGAATAACAATACGTCTTGTTTTGAGAAATCTCTGAAATATTCTGCAGCTGTAAGAGCTGAAAGACCAACTCTCATACGAGCTCCAGGTGGTTCGTTCATTTGACCGTAAATCAAAGCAACCTTGTCAATAACTTCTGATTCAATCATTTCGTTGTAAAGGTCATTACCTTCACGAGTTCTTTCTCCAACACCACCGAATACAGATACCCCAGAGTGTTCAAGAGCGATGTTGTGGATAAGTTCCATAATCAAAACTGTTTTACCAACACCAGCACCACCGAACAAACCGATTTTACCACCTTTTTGGTATGGTTGAAGTAAGTCGATTGCTTTAATACCGGTTTCTAAAATTTCTACATTTGTATTTTGATCTACAAGTGCTGGAGATGGTCTGTGAATTGGTAAGTATTCTGTTGTTTCAACAGG
>JAKSUT010000113.1 GCA_024408705.1 bacterium
ACAAAGAAATTCCCATTTCTTTTGCTGTTTCATGCCAGATTTCTTCATTAAAATATTCACCCCATGCATCTAAATAACAACCTTTTTTATACAACGCTTCAATATACTTACACAAACTTCTATCACCTCTTGTAAGCACTGCTTCAATCTGAGAAACAGGACTTTCGTGATAATTTATACGTAAGCCTTTTATATGTCTTGTTTTTTCTCTTAAATAACTAATTCTTTTTCCAATTTCTTCAACATCAACTTGACCTACCCATTGGAAAGGAGTAAATGGTTTTGGAACAAAAATTGAAAGAGTACAAACAACATCAAGCGAATGAGATAAACCTTTTGTCTTTTTTATATATCTTGATTTATATCGTATTTCTTCGAGCAATTTTGCCATTTCATCAATATCTTCATAAGTTTCTGTTGGAAGTCCGATGATAAAATAAAATTTAAATTTTGACCAACCATTTTCATACAAAGTCAAAGCAACATCTATAATCTGTTCTCTTGTAATATTTTTTCTTACTACATCACGAAGTCTTTGACTACCTGCTTCTGGAGCAAGCGTTATTGTTGATTTTCTAACACGTTGAGTAAGTTCTGCAAGTTCTAAATTAAATCCATCAATTCTTTGACTTGGAAGTGCAACAGAAACTTTTTTCTTATCAAAATCAACTGCAAGCTCTTTTATCACATCTTTTATATTTTCATAATCATTTGAAGACAAAGAAAGAAGAGAATATTCATCATATCCTGTGTTTTCTACCAATTCTTTTGATATTTTTATAATATCTTCGGCACTTCTTTCTCTAACAGGGAGAGTAACATGTCCAGGTTGACAGAATCTGCACATTCTTCCGCAACCACGTCTTATTTCTATCGTTGCTCTGTCATGAACAGATGATGAAAATGGTATCGGATAAGTTTTTTGTGCATTATCATAATCAATTTGAACAATGCGTTTTTTTATTTTTTCACCATGCGTGTGAACTAAAGGAACATATAGTCCTTCTAATTTCGCCAAATTTTCAAGAGTTTGTTTTCTTGATAAATTTTGAGTTTTCGCATCTTTTACAACATCACAAATTTCTACTAACGCATCTTCACCATCACCAATTACAAAGACATCAACAAAATCAGCAACTGGCAAAGGATTATATGCACAAGGTCCACCTGCAATAACGATAGAATCACCATCTTTTCTATCAACTGATTTTATCGCGATTCCTGACATTTCAAGCATTTTTAAAAATGTAGGATATGCAAGTTCATATTGTAATGACATAGATACAATATCAAAATCTTTTACAGGTTTTTTAGATTCTAGTGTATATAAAAGTTTTCCTTGTTTTATCAAAGCGTCTTTAAAATCAGCTTCCGGAGCATATACTCTATCTGCCATATAATCATCACAACGATTTACACAGCCATACAAAATTCTGACACCCAAATTGCTAATTCCGATTTCATATTTATCAGGAAAACAAAATGCAACTCTTACTTTTGCATCATCAAAAGATTTATTTTCTGACAAAAATTCGCCACCAACATACTGGTAAGGCTTATTACAATTATGCAAAAGTTCATGATATTCTTTAAAAAAATTAGTCATATCTTTATAATAATAGAAAAAAATAAAACTTAAAATAACAGTTTTAAATTAAATTTTAATAAAAAAGTTCTATGCCAAACCTTCTGGAAAATACTTATCAATTTCAATAATAATTCCATTTAGAGTATTATTTTCAAAAGATTTTATAAATTTAAACAACTTATCATTTGGCACGTCATAATTGTACAAACAAACTTCACCATTCACTTTTCTCATAACTCTAACTATATAATGGCAAGTTTGAGCATATTCAAGAAGTTTGTCTTCTTTAAACGCACGACCGTTATTATCTCTTTTTAATTTCACATAATCAAAACCTGCAAAATATTTAACAGGTTCTTCCATCTCCTCATTACCCTTAGGAGCATTTGCGTTATATTTACAAAAAATATTTATTACTTTTTTATTAATTTCTTCTGTCATAACAAATCTATTTTAACGACTATCTACAAGAAACTCAAACCTATTAAAATAACTTAATATTATAGAAAAAATTTCAAATTGATTATATAATTTTAAATATACGAAAATTATTATCAAAGGATTATATATGTTACCACTAATAACAGAAGAACATTCATCTTTAGCTTTTGCCGAAATATTTCAAGATGTTTCTGGCTGGCGCAAAAAAATGATACACTACATAAAAGATGAAAACCCTGAAATAAATACAGCAATCATCGAAGCTGCAAACAACACAGAGCTTGATCCCAAAGCAGTTGCACTTGGTGCTTACATGACATATATTTTGCTTGAAATGGCAACAAAAGATGATGAAATGATGGTAGGTTCTTCTTCATATACAATTGAAGAATAATCTAATATTGTAACGAATGTAAAACTTTTTTCATTTTTTGAATTTCGCCCTAGGAAAAAAACTTTATTTACATAGAGGATGTGTAAATAAAGAGTTAGGTAATGTCAGATTTTTTAAGTGGTATCAGTTCAATAAATTCCGCTACACCAATACAAAGTGTTGGCGCAGTTTCTCAACCTTTAACAGAAGAAACAAAGAAAAAATTAGAATCTTATGGCATTGACACAAAAGACATCAAAACAGAAAACGAAGGTCAAAAAAAATTAAAAGAAGTTGAATCTGCTCAACAAAACCAACAAGCAGGACAAGCAGGACAACTTCAACAAGTTCAACCAACTCAGCAACAACAAGACGGTTCAATGTCATTGTTAATTCATAACGTGAAAGAACTTGCATCTGATACAGGTGTTTCTGTTGGTTACAAACTTGATATAGAAAAAGTTTTAAACGATATTAAAACAAAAATTCAAGACATAAAAAATCAAAATCCTACTAATGAAGATGAAAAAGCAAAAGCAGCAAGCTTTCAATATAGATATGAAACACTAAATAACGAATATTTAAGAAAGAAAAGTTCACAAAATATGCTAACAGGTTCATTACAAGGACTTGCTGCATATAATATGGCGATGATAAAATAATAAATATTTTATTCACCATTCCAACCTTATTTAACACCTTTTCACTTACCTATTAATTTATATTATAAATTGAGTTATAATATAAATACTTATAGTAATAATGGTATTTGAAAATGTCTGACTCAACAAATCAAAATACATCAAACAACAATTCTCAACTTTCAGAAGCAAAAAAGAAAGAACTTTTAGAAAATGGTATTAACCCTTTAAAAGTTCAAAATGATGCTGAAGCAGATAAAAAATTAAAAGAATTAAAAATACTAAAAGCAACACTTTCTGCTCAATTATCACAAATTCAACCACAAGAAACATCAAACCCAAAAGTTGTCTTAAACCCAGTTCCATTAAAACTTGCTGCCACTCCAACAGAACAGCCGCAAGAACAACAAGAACCAAAAGAGCCGATAAGTGCAAAAATCAGCGCAATAAAACTTGCTGATGAAATGAATATAAAAAATGGAGTGAACGACTCTTTAGAAAAAATTTTGGAAAGCATAAAAAACAAAGTTTCCGAACTAAAACAACAAGCAGGAGATGATGTTGTCAAACAAACAGAAGCAGAAGCTTTCACCAAAAGATATATTGAACTTCAAAAAGAATACAACAACTCCCAAAAATCAAGTGAAATGTTTAACCAATCTGCCAATGTTGCATCTACTTATGCAATGGCATTTATGCACATAAAAAACCACAAAAAAGATTAAGATCATGGAAAACAAAAACAAACTACAAAAAAACAAAAAGAAAAAATTTACTATCAGCACCAAAAATATGGGTGTAAATATAGACAAGAACGAATATCAAGAAATTATTCTTTCTCAATCTAATCACCCTGAAAATTTTAACAGATAGAATCTAATCATTTGCAGTGCTTATCAATTTATACAAATACGCATCAGACGTTTTTGTAATCATTGGAGTTGGCACAAAATGTTGAGTATATTTTTGAATTGCATATTGATCAGTCATGCCTGAGATATAATCGCATACGGCTCTTTTTGCTTGTTTTTCATCGCAATTTTTCAAAAGCAAATCAACATAAAAATCAAACAATGCTTTTACAATATTTCTTGCTTTTCCTTCTTCCAACTTTGCAGGAGAATCAACATAAACATTTTTAAACATCCATGTTCTCAATTCTGTTGTATAACCCCAAGCTTCTTCTGACATAGAAACTTTATCTTTTCCTATTGAATTATTTATGATTTCAGTAATCATTTTAGTTAATCTTTTATTTTTGTCAGAAGAAAAATATTTTATACACTCTTTTGGCAAATCTTCTTCTGCGATAATTTCTGCTCTTATAGAATCATCAATGTCATGATTTATATATGCAATTTTGTCGGCAAGTTGTACAACTTGACCTTCTAAGGTAATCGGTTTTAAACCCCAAGAATGAGTTAAAATACCATCAACTGTTTCTTTGCAAAGGTTTAAGTTTTCCAAAACTTCAACCACTCTCACACTTTGTTCATTATGTTTAAACCCATTATCCATTAATTCGTTCAAAACACCTTCGCCACAATGTCCAAAAGGAGTGTGACCCAAATCGTGTCCTAAACAAATTGCTTCAGTTAAATCTTCGTTCAAATCTAATGCTCTTGATAAAGTTCTTGCGATTTGAGAAACTTCCAAAGTATGTGTTAAACGTGTTCTAAAATGGTCATCATAAGGTGATAAAAACACTTGTGTTTTATGCTTCAATCTTCTAAAAGCTTTTGAATGAATAATTCTATCTCTATCACGTTGAAACTCTGTTCTAATATCACAATTTTCTACAGGTGTTTTTCTACCCTTTGTAAATCTACTTTTACAAGCAAATTCTGATAAATTATCAATCTCTCTTTGCTCTAATTTATATTTAATTGTATCTTTTTCTGACATTATTAAACCCTTTTAACCTGAAAATCAAGATTATTATACAATGGAATTATATTTATTGTATAATCGATTTAGTGGAAAAATA